>CALMWO010000279.1 GCA_937873805.1 uncultured Hyphomonadaceae bacterium | reverse complement strand
AAGGGGAGATTTCCTTTGAGCCACACACTCGACCGCCTGACCTTCTTTCGCCGGCGCACGGAGACCTTTGTGAACGCGCATGGGGTGCTCAACGATGACGATCGAACCTGGGAGGAGGCCTATCGGAACAGGTGGCGCCACGACAAGATTGTGCGCTCCACGCATGGCGTGAACTGCACCGGGTCGTGCTCCTGGAAAATCTATGTGAAGGGCGGCATCGTCACCTGGGAGACACAGCAGACTGACTACCCACGCACACGCGACGATCTGCCAAACCATGAGCCGCGCGGCTGTTCGCGTGGCGCGAGTTACAGCTGGTATCTCTATTCCGCCAACCGGGTGAAGTATCCACTTGTGCGGGCGCGGCTGCTCAAGGCTTGGCGAGCTGCACGCAAGATGCTTCCTCCGGTTGCGGCCTGGGCCTCGATCCAGAACGATCCTGCCAAGCGCGCCGACTACGTTACGCGACGCGGCCTCGGCGGATTCGTGCGCGCAACCTGGGCTGAAGTAAATGAGATCATTGCCGCAGCCAACGCCTATACGATCCGGCAGTGGGGGCCTGATCGCATCTTCGGCTTCTCGCCCATCCCCGCAATGTCGATGGTGTCATATGCTGCTGGGGCCAGATATCTCCAGCTCATCGGCGGCGTTACCGGCTCCTTCTACGACTGGTATTGTGATCTGCCTCCAGCCAGCCCGCAAACCTGGGGTGAGCAGACTGATGTTGCTGAAAGCGCAGACTGGTACAACTCGGGATTTCTGATCCTGTGGGGCTCGAACGTCCCACAGACGCGGACGCCGGACGCACATTTCTATACAGAAGCGCGCTACAAGGGCGTCAAGTCGGTGGTCATCTGTCCCGACTACTCCGAAGCGTCCAAGTTCGCTGATCTGTGGCTTGCGCCGAAGCAGGGGACTGACGCAGCGCTCGGAATGGCGCTCGGGCATGTCATCCTGACAGAATACCATCGTGACCGGCAGACGCCGTACTTCCGGGAGTACATTCGCAAATACACGGATTTGCCGCTGCTCGTCAGGCTCGCGCCTCAAGACGATGGCTTTGTACCCGAACAGCTCCTGCGCGCGGCGGACTTCGATGGCGCGCTTGGCGAAAGCAACAATCCTGACTGGAAAACTGTCGCACTCGACGAGAAATCGGGTGAGATCGTCGTGCCGAATGGGTCCATCGGATTTCGCTGGGGAGAAGACGGACGATGGAATCTGGAAGAGCGTGACGCCAAGGGTGCGGAGACTGAACTCAGGCTTGGTCTGAAGGGCGTCGAAGACGATGTCGTAAAGGTGCGATTCCCATACTTCGCCAATACCGCGTCGAACGGCTTTGCTTCAACCAATCACCCCAGCGTTCTCGTCCGAAACATCCCGGTCAAGAAGATCAAGCTCGCCAGCGGCGAGGAAGCACTCGTGGCCTGCGTCTACGATCTGCTGATGGCCAACTATGGTGTCGACCAGGGATATGGCGGCGAGCATCTGGCCGGCAGCTACAGCGACATGGAGCCCTACACGCCTGCCTGGGCCGAGGCCATCACATCGGTGACTCGCGAGAACATCATCGCCACGGCACGAGCGTTCGCCACCAATGCCGAAAAGACCCGTGGCAAGTCCATGGTGATCATCGGCGCCGGCATGAACCACTGGTACCACATGGACATGAACTATCGCGCAGTGATGAACATGCTCATCCTGTGCGGATGCGTAGGCCAATCCGGTGGCGGCTGGGCGCACTATGTGGGCCAGGAGAAACTGCGCCCCCAAACGGGTTGGGCCCCTCTCGCGTTTGCAACCGACTGGGTGCGGCCGCCGCGGCAGCAGAACTCGACCTCTTTCTTCTACGCGCACACCAATCAGTGGCGCTACGAAACGGTGCCCGTCGGCGAGATTCTATCGCCCACAGCCGAGCCAGGGGATTGGGCGGGCAGCTTCATCGACTACAATGCCAAGGCGGAGAGAATGGGGTGGTTGCCGTCCGCGCCCGCGCTCAAGACAAATTCTCTGGACATTGCAGCGCGAGCCAAAGTGGCCGGCGTCGATACACGCGTCTATGTTGCGAGTGCACTGAAGTCAGGCGATCTGGAAATGTCCTGCATGGACCCGGACGACCCTCACAACTGGCCTCGCAACATGTTCGTCTGGCGCTCGAACCTGCTCGGCTCGTCCGGGAAGGGGCATGAGTATTTCCTCAAGCATTTGCTTGGCGCCGACCACGGCGTTCAGGGGAAAGACCTGGGCGAGATGGGTCGCGACAAGCCACGTCAGGTGAAGTGGCGCGACGAGGCGCCAAAGGGAAAACTCGACCTCCTGGTCTGCATCGATTTCCGGATGTCAACGACGGCTGTTTATTCGGATATCGTCCTGCCGACGGCGACCTGGTATGAGAAAAACGATCTCAACACCTCCGACATGCATCCGTTCATCCACCCGCTCGGCGCGGCCGTGGATCCTGCCTGGGAGTCGCGTTCCGACTGGGAGATTTTCAAGGGACTTGCCGAGACATTTTCGGAGATAGCCCCAGAGGTCCTGGGCGAAGAAACGGATGTCGTCCTTACCCCGATCCAGCACGACAGCGCAGGGGAGCTGGCGCAAGCGCGGGGGGTCAAGGACTGGTTCGCAGGAGAATGCGATCCCGTGCCGGGGCGAACGATGCCGCAGGTCTCGGAAGTGACCCGGGACTACAGCCAGATCTATTCGAAGTTCACCTCGCTCGGTCCGCTACTGGACAAGCTCGGCAACGGAGGGAAGGGACTCGGATGGAGCACGCAGCATGAGATAGACAAGCTCACATCACTCAATGGTGCGGTGCTTGACGATACAGTCGCCAGGGGACGCCCGCGTATCGTCAGCGACATCGACGCGTGCGAGACAATCCTGATGCTGGCGCCAGAGACAAATGGCGAAGTGGCGGTCAAGGCGTGGCGCGCCCTCGAGAAGCAGACGGGCAGGGAGCACGCTCACCTCGCACTGCCAAAGGAGGACGAGAAAATCCGCTTCCGCGATCTCGTCGCGCAGCCGAGAAAGATCATCTCCTCTCCCATCTGGTCGGGCATCGAAAGCGAGCACGTCAGCTATAACGCGGGCTATACGAATGTTCACGAACTGATCCCTTGGCGCACGCTGACGGGACGCCAGCAACTCTACCAGGATCATGACTGGATGCGCGCCTTCGGCGAGGCGCTGGTCGTCTACAAGCCACCGATCGATCTCAAGACACTGCACGTGAAAGGAGACAAGCCGAACGGAAATCCCGAGATTACCCTGAACTTCATCACGCCGCACCAGAAGTGGGGTATTCACTCCACCTACACCGACAACCTCATGATGCTCACGCTAAATCGTGGCGGTCCGGTCGTCTGGGTGTCCGAGAAGGATGCGAAGCGGGCAGCCATCGTCGACAATGACTGGGTAGAGGTCTTCAACGCGAACGGAGCTCTGACGGCGCGGGCGGTGGTGTCCCAGCGTATCCGTGAAGGTACGGTCTTCATGTATCACGCGCAGGAAAAGATCGTGAATACGCCGGGTTCGGAGATCACCGGCAAGCGCGGCGGCATCCACAACTCGGTCACGCGCGCCATCCTGAAGCCAACTCACATGATCGGCGGCTACGCGCAGCTTTCGTACGGCTTCAATTACTACGGCACCGTCGGGTCGAACCGCGACGAGTTCATCGTTCTTCGAAAGATGGCGAAGGTCGACTGGCTGGATACGCCTCTGGCCCAGAAGGAGACCGCACGATGAAAATCCGGGCCCAGATCGGGATGGTCCTGAATCTCGACAAGTGTATTGGCTGTCATACCTGCTCCGTCACCTGCAAGAACGTATGGACCAGTCGGGAGGGCGTCGAATACGCCTGGTTCAACAATGTCGAGACCAAGCCAGGCATCGGCTTTCCGAAGAACTGGGAGAACCAGAAGCGCTGGAACGGAGGTTGGCGCCGGAAAGCCAACGGTCGGATCGAGCCGCGAATGGGATCAAAGTGGCGCATCCTCGCCAAGATATTTGCAAACCCTGACCTTCCCGAGATCGACGACTACTACGAACCATTCGATTTCGATTATGCCCATCTACAGACCGCTCCGGAGATGATGGCGTTCCCGACCGCCCGCCCGAGATCGAAGATCACTGGCGAGCGGATGGAGAAAATCGAGTGGGGTCCGAACTGGGAGGAGATTCTCGGCGGCGAGTTCGACAAGCGCAGCGAGGATTCCAACTTCGAAGGCGTCGAGAAGGCAATCTACGGCGCCTTCGAGCAGACCTTCATGATGTACCTGCCGCGCCTGTGCGAGCACTGTCTCAATCCAACCTGTGTGGCTGCCTGTCCCTCCGGCGCAATCTACAAGCGTGAGGAGGACGGTATCGTCCTCATCGATCAGGACAAGTGCCGCGGCTGGCGCATGTGTGTATCAGCCTGCCCGTACAAGAAGGTGTATTACAACTGGCAGAGCGGCAAATCCGAGAAGTGCACTTTTTGCTATCCACGTATCGAGGTGGGACAGCCGACGGTCTGCTCTGAGACCTGTGTTGGCCGCATCCGATATCTTGGTGTTCTTCTCTATGATGCGGATCGGGTCCTTGAGGCCGCCAGTGTTCCCGACGAGGCAGATCTCTATCAGGCGCAGCTGGACCTCTTCCTCGATCCCAACGATCCTGCAGTTATTGCGCAGGCGCGTGCTGACGGTGTTGCCGAAGCATGGATCAAGGCGGCGCAGGCTAGCCCGGTCTACAAGATGGCGATGGAGTGGAAAGTCGCTTTTCCCCTTCACCCTGAGTATCGCACCTTGCCGATGGTCTGGTATGTGCCGCCACTCTCGCCCATCCAGTCTGCGCTGGCGGCCGGAGCGCTCGAAACCGACGCCGAGATGCCTGATGTGGCATCCATGCGTATCCCGGTGCGGTACCTCGCCAACCTGCTGACGGCTGGCAAGGAAGCGCCTGTGGTGTCCGCCCTCGAGCGCATGATCGCCATGCGAAAGTACATGCGGGCGAAGACGATCGAAGGTGTCATCGATCATCCCACGGCAGAGCGTGTTGGACTGACCGCGCGCCAGATCGACGAGATGTATCGATACATGGCGATTGCCAACTACGAGGACCGGTTCGTCATTCCGACCACACACAGGGAGACAAGCGAGGACGTCTATGACCTCCGCGGCGGATGCGGGTTCACATTCGGAAACGACTGCTCCGGCGGACGAACCGAACTCGGACTTTTCGGCAAGGACAAGCGACCACGCCCCAAGACTCCAATGGAGACCTGATCCATGGCCATGACCTACCGGGCGCTGTCGCGCCTTCTGTCCTATCCTGATGCGCAGCTTCAAAGCGAAGCGCATACCTGCGTTGAACTGGTTGAGCGTGAAGGCCTGATCTCGGGGCGCACCATCGCCGAGCTTCGAAAACTCGCGGATCATCTTGCGGTCCAGGACATCTACGAAGCACAAGCCGCTTATGTTGATCTGTTTGACCGGACACGCAGCGTGTCGCTTCATCTTTATGAGCACGTGCACGGTGAAAGTCGGGAGCGCGGGCCCGCCATGGTGGGCCTCGTTGAACTCTATCGCGCACACGGTCTCGAAATGGAGGCCAACGATTTACCCGATTATCTTCCAGTCTTTCTTGAGTTTCTGTCTGTGATTGCTGACGCCGAAGCGGCTTCGCTGATCGGGGAGGCGGCGCACGTCCTGGAAGCAATTTCGGCGCGGCTCGCCAAACGACAGAACCCCTATCAATCCATCTTCCGGGCGCTTCTCACGATCTCCGATAAACCGGCCGACACAGCGGCAGTTCAAAGTCTACTCGCGATTGAGGACGATGATCCCGATGACCTCGAAGCCCTCGATAAGGCTTGGGCGGAGGCTCCGGTCAATTTCGGCGCCGGCGATGCAAAGGATGGGTGTTCAGGGTCGCTACCTGGGCGCGCTGCAACACAGGGTGGTGCAGCATGAAACGAGCTGGCGCGTGTCTCGTCCTGGTGTTCTCAACTCTCGGATTTTCCGGGGCGGCGCTTGCCCAGGGCTCAGATGTCGAGGGCGACGTAGTCGCGGATGTCCGTGTGCGTGCGGAGCATGTTGATCGCCAGGGTCTTGATGAGACACTGGCTGTCACATGGCGGGCCCGGCTCGGGTACGAGATCAAGATGCCGGACGGATGGAGCGCCCTCATTGAGGGCGAGGCCGTTGGGCATCTCAACGACGACTTTTCCGATTCAGTTGATGTCGTGCCAGGCAAGGCCGTTATCGCCGATCCGGAGGTGCTGGAGCTGAACCGGCTACAGCTGGCGTGGGCCAACAAGAGTGCCAGCGCCACCCTGGGCCGTCAGCGGATCGTCCTGGACGATGGAAGATTCGTCGGCAGTGTTGGATTCCGTCAGAATGAACAGACGTTCGATGCCATGCGGCTTGGCTACACGGGTAGCGAGGCCTTCAACCTGCAGTACGTCTACATCGACAAGGTACATCGCATCTTTGGAGACGAAAGCCCGGTTGGCGAGTTTGAAAGCAACTCTCACGTCATCCGTCTTGCCGGTGAGACGGGTGTAGGAAATCTCGTCGCGACTGTGCTTCTCCTGGATCTGGGCGGATCTGGATCGGCGTCATCACAGACATACGCTGTTCGCTGGTCAAAGAGCTGGCCCCTTGGCGACGGGCTTCTGTCTGCGAACATCCAGGTCGCTGAACAAAGCGGTTATGAGGGGATGGGCCCTACTGTTGACCTGGGCTTTCAGTCTTACGGAGCGACGTACTCAAGCGGCGACATCACATTTGTCGGCGGACTTGAAATTCTGGAAGGCTCCGCCGGACAGAGTTTCGCAACTCCGCTTGCCACCCTTCACGCCTTTCAGGGCTGGGCGGATGTCTTCCTCAATACGCCTCCGTCAGGCATCCGGGACCTGAGCATCGGCATAACGGGCAAGGGTGCCCCGGTGATCTCTGGAGCGAAGCCGGTCAGCTGGGCTGCCTTCGCGCATCAGTTTGAAAGCGACAACGGCGGGCTGACATACGGTGCAGAGTTTGATGCCGTCGTGCGCATCCCGATCAATGAATTTCTTGCGATCGAAACCAAGGCTGCTGTGTTCAGCGGGGCCGCCGGTGGACCGCCGGACACGAGCAAGTTCTGGTTGGCGTTGGAAGCAAGCTTCTAGCCAACCTACAGAGGAGACCGCCATGGCTCAGGAACACGCTGCAACACTCGCGACAGCCGGATGGTTTGATCAGGCCGTGTTTGGCTATTACCCCTACATCGCGCTCGCAGTGCTGGCGATCGGGTCCATCATCCGCTTTGATCGAGAGCCCTATACGTGGCGATCAGGCTCGTCACAGCTCCTTCGGCGCAAGCAGCTCATGCTTGGCTCCGTGCTCTTTCATGTTGGCGTGCTGATCATTTTCGGCGGCCACTTTGTGGGGCTGCTGACGCCAATTGAGGTGTTCGATGCCATCGGGGTGAGTCATGGCGCCAAGCAGGTGCTGGCGATCATCGCAGGTGGCATCGCAGGAGCTATGGCGATTGTCGGCGCACTGATCCTGCTGCACCGAAGAGTCTTTGATCCACGCATTCGAGCTACATCGAGCTTTGGCGATACAGCCATCCTGGCGCTCCTGACGGCCCAGCTTGTGCTCGGGCTTTCAACGATCCCGTTGTCGTCTCAGCATCTCGACGGTTCGGAGATGGTGAAATTCATGGCCTGGGCGCAGGGCATTTTCACTTTCCAGCCTGGCGCCGCAGCTCACATTTCCGAAGTCCACTGGATCTTCAAAGCTCATCTCGCACTTGGCCTGACTATATTCCTCGTCTTCCCCTTTACGCGTCTCGTCCACATGCTCTCGGCCCCGATCTGGTATCTGAACCGTCGCGGCTGGCAGCTTGTTCGCACTCGCCGCGACATGGCCGACCAGAAGAACCGAGCCCGCCCGTCGCGAGGAGGCCGCTTATGACACAGATGACATCAGTCTTTCACGGCGTCGAAATTCCTGAAGCACTGCTCGCGGGTGAAATGCAGAACCATCGAGCGGGGTCCTTGTCCGAAGCGCGCATTCAGGCCGGCCGGGCTCTTGCTATACGAGCTCGGCTGCTGGCGCGCGCGTGCGAACTCGGCTTGCACCCGGAGCCTGAGCGCAATGATCACGGTCAGGAGGAGACGGCCGAGGAGGCGCTCATCCGGGCCGTTCTCAGCGTGGAGATCGAGGTGTCCCCGCCGTCGGAAGAAAAGATACGCGAGGTATATGATAGACATCCCGACAGCTTCAAATCGCCCCCACTTGTCGAAGCGTCCCACATTCTCGTTGCGCTACCGAGAGACGTGGATGCCGATGTATCTGATGCGCGCGCGCGGGCGGACGACTTGATTGCGCAGATCGAGGCGCAGCCGGCCCGGTTTACGCAACTGGCTCGCGAACACTCGGCCTGTCCATCCGCAGGTGAGGGCGGGTGGCTTGGCCAGCTTCGTCCCGGTGACGTGTTGCCCGAGATCTGGGACGCCCTGGCGGATCTCGAGGCTGGTGCGATCAGCGCCGTCCCCATTCGTAGCGAGCATGGTTGGCATGTCCTGAGACTGGATCGGGCGGCGGCCGGCCAGCGGCTGCCGTTCGCGCACGTCAGGCCCCACATAGCGATGGAACTGGAAGCAAGGTCGTGGACGCAGGCGGCCGCGCGCTATGTGGACGGCATCATCGCTCAGTCGCTCACATTGCCCCATCTGAAGCTGGACAGCGCCGGTCGGCTGGACCAGGGCCCGGATGGCATGTCCCGCGCGGACAATATTCTGGGCTTTGCTCTTGCCGATATCCGGCGAGCATTCGCCGCGCTGCCCCCAAGATCACGACTGGTTGTTGAGGAGGCCGCCGCACGTTCAGGGGAAGCTGCTGAGGATGAGTTG
>CALMWO010000278.1 GCA_937873805.1 uncultured Hyphomonadaceae bacterium | reverse complement strand
GTCTTGCGGGACAGCTTCTGGTTCCTTGAAGGTGTCGGTCGTCTCTCGGGGCAGATCCGCAGGCGTCACATCGCTGTGGCATTCAGCGGGAAGACGGCGGCGGGTCATCTGGAGAGTTGAGGCGACGCTGGACACGAGCATCGCAAACAGGTGCAGCATCGCTGTCAGCAAAAGCTGAGGAAGCGAGGGGGTTACCAGCCCAGTGTGCGTGTGTTTGTGCCGTGTCATGGGGAGGAGAATACGCCCGTTCCGGGCGCCGTAGATTCTGCACGGCTCCGTCCCCCATCCTTGTTGAGCAGGTGATTGAAATCGCTCGCGAAGATTTCTGGCCGTCCTACGAATTCGGCGCCCCTCCATCCCCCGCTTGCGCCTGATCGCGGGAGTTGGGTTGCGGTTGTGGTCGAGGCGTGATTTCAGGGCGCGGATGAGCGAGCAGCAGCACCAGAAACACCGGCTCTATGGCCGCGCGGCGGGAAAGCCGTTGTCGAAGCGGCAGCAGGCGCTGATCGACGATGTGCTGCCGACGCTGGGCGTGCCAGTCACTGAGCCGGGGCAGTTGCAGCCGGGCTCGCTGTTCAGCAGCAGCCGCGAAGTCTGGCTGGAGATCGGGTTTGGCGGTGGGGAGCATCTGGCGGGGCAGGCGCAGCTGCATGCCGATATTGGCTTCATTGGCGCCGAGCCGTTTGTCGATGGCGTTGCGAAATTGCTGACGGCGCTTGAGGAGCAGCAAGTCTCCAACGTTCGGCTGCGGCGTGGCGATGCGCGCGATCTGGTGGCGCAGTTTGCGGACCGATCGATCGACCGCGCCTTCATCCTGTTTCCCGATCCATGGCCAAAGACACGCCATCGCAAGCGGCGGCTGGTGCAGCCGAAGTTCATTGTCGAGCTGGCGCGTGTGCTGAAGCCCGGCGCGCGTCTGCGCTTTGCGACGGACTGGGCGGACTATGCCAACCGGGCGTTGGCCGACGTTGTGGCCAGCGGACTGTTCGAGTGGACGGCAGGGCGCGCCGATGACTGGCGCGTGGCGCCGGCCGATCATGTGACGACGCGCTATCAGGAAAAGCGCCTCGGCGATTGCGCGCCGGTGTTTCTGGATTTTGTGCGGAAGTAGGCGGCCAGCGCGCTACTTCAACGGCTTTTCAAATACGGCGACGAAGCGATCCGTTCGGCCTCTCACGCCGGGGCGGAAGACGTTGAAGCGGCGGTCGTCGTGGGTGCTTTCGAGCAGCGTCATTGTCTTCAGCGTGAAGCCTGCTCGGATCATCTGGCCGGCGACGTCGCCATGGCTGATGCGATGCAGGCCGACCTGCTGGGCAAGCGGCATCGTCTCGATCGCGTCGTGATCCTCGATGACAACGCGACCGCCGGGCTTCAGCATGGCGAACAGCCTCTCGTTCATCGCGTCATTGCTTTCGCCTTCAAGAAAGACGTCGTGATAGACCTGACCCATCACGATGATGTCGTAGCTGTTGGGCGCGCCGGAAATGTCGGTCCATGTCGTAGTGACCCAGCCGATATTCGGCTGCTTGATGCGTATCTTCTGGCGCTCGGGCTCCATCGTCGGGAACTGGTTGATCCAGCCGGGCGTGTTGTGCATGTCGACATGGCCCTTGGGGCCAACCATCGATGAGACGAGCAGGGCGAGGTAGCCGCTGCCGGAGCCGATATCGATTGCGCGCTCGCCGGGCTTTGCGTCGATGGCCTTGAGAATGATCTCGACCATGCGGCCGTCATCCTCGAGGCGGGCGTCCATGGTTCGCGTCTTGTCATCCAGAGCTGCCTTGATGGCAGGATCCGCCTTCGCTTCCTTGCGAAGCGCGGGAATGTCGGCTTGCGTTTGCGCCGTCGCTGCGGGAGCGAGGGCGAGCAGGGCGGCGAGAAGGCTGGCGCGCATCATTGTTTCACGACCCAGTTGAACTGACGGATGCTGGTGCTCTGCCAGAGGCCGGCTGCAGCGTAGGGGTCGCGCGCATACTCGGCTTTTGCAGCTTCGAGGCTGTCAGCTTCTATAACCATCACCGAGCCGATTGGCGTGGCGCCATCGTCGGCCAGCATCGGGCCGGCGATCTTCACGCGCGGTTC
This sequence comes from uncultured Hyphomonadaceae bacterium, assembly GCA_937873805.1. GTDB lineage: Bacteria > Pseudomonadota > Alphaproteobacteria > Caulobacterales > Hyphomonadaceae > UBA7672. Next base: position 2,519 of record CALMWO010000278.1, on the reverse strand, counting down.
AAGCGAGGCGATCCAGTCGAGATGGGCCTGACGAGTCGCCTTGCGCACGTCGAGCGCGCCGGATTTGTCCAGACCGTAAAGAGCGAACAGCGGCATCAGGCTTTCCTGTTTATTCTTGCTTGAGCGGACGGTTGAGCAGGCGGTCGACGGCTGAACGCGCATCGAGGCGGCCTTCGATCATGTCGAGCACGACTTCACAGATGGGCAGGTCGACATCGAGCTTGCGCGCGAGTTCGACGAGGGCGGGCGCGGTTTCGGCGCCTTCGGTGACGGCCTTGCGGCTGGAGAGAATGTCGGCGGCGGATTTTCCGCGGCCGAGCTCCATGCCGAAGCTCATATTGCGCGACTGTGGCGAGGAGCAGGTGAGGACGAGGTCGCCAAGCCCGCAGAGGCCGGCCAGCGTCTCGGCGCGGCCGCCGAGCTTCACGCCAAGCCGCGTCATCTCGGCAAAGCCACGCGCGATCAGGGCGGCGTGGGCGGAGCGACCAAGGCCCATGCCCTCACAGACGCCGCAGGCGATGGCGAGGACGTTCTTGATGGCGCCGCCGGCTTCGGCGCCGACGAGGTCGTCGCTCCAGTACATGCGGAAGTGCGGGCGGCCGATCGAGCGCAGCCAGGCGTCTCCAACCGCCCGGTCCGGGCAGGCGAGGGTGACAGCGGTGGGCAAGCCCTTGGCGACGTCGACGGCGAAGGAAGGGCCCGAGAGCACGGCAGGCGAGGCGTGGGGCGCTTCTTCCGCGAGCACGTCTGTCATCAGCTTGAGCGTGCCGCGCTCTATGCCTTTCGAGCAGAGCGCGATGGGCGTGCCGGGCTGTATGTGCGGCGCGAGGGCTTTGAGCGTGGCGCGAAGGTGCTGGGCCGGGGCGACAAGGAGGATCGCGTCGCAATCGGCAAGGTGCGCCATGTCGGTGGAGGCGGGCATGGCGGGAATCGGTGTGGACGGCAGGAAGGCGGGGTTGCCGTCGCCGCTGGAGAGCGTGGCTGCGATCTCTGGCTCTCGCGCCCAGATCCTCACGTCGCGCCCTGCCGCGCGCGCGCAAATGGCGAGCGCCGTGCCCCAGGCGCCGGCCCCTGCGACACCGACTCGCTGGAAAGTCGTTTCGGGCTGAGCTATATCTGCTGAAGATTTCATTGAACGTTCAGCGTTCCGGAATACATTCATCGCATGACGACTATTCAAACGACCGACAAGGCCGATCCCATCAAGGCCGATCCGCGCGAAGCGATCCTCAAGGCGGCGGCCGACCGTATCCTGCACTATGGATACAACAAGACCACCATGTCCGAGATTGCTGCCGACTGCGGCATGTCGGCTGGGAATATCTATCGCTTCTATCCCTCCAAGATCGACATTGCCGAGGCGATGACGCGCGAGTTCGGGAAGAGTTCGCGGGCGCTTTATGACGACATCATTCGCGATGCAGCGCGCTCCGCCACCCGGAAAATGAACGACTTTTTTATCGCCAGGCTAGAGCGGACGTTCAAGGTTTTCGCTGAACACCCGAAGCTGATGGAGCTGGCCGAGATCATGGAGCGCGAGCGGCCGGAGTATCTGGCCGAGGAACACGCCCAGGAGCGGATGCAGATCGAACATATCCTGGAAGAGGGCCGGATCTCGGGAGATTTCGCACTTCCGGCCGATCTGACCATCACGGCGGACCTTGTTCAGTGCGCGATGATGAAGTTCCGGATCCCTCAATTGTGGACCACGGAGCAGCTCGATGCGCTTCGCCCGGAGCTGGAAGGCGTATTGAGCCTTATTTTCACAGGGCTTTCTGCGAGGCGTTAATCCGATCGCTGAGCTGTGACCAGGCTTTAACGCCTTCTTAATCCGTTTTCTGTTAGCAGGTGCAGCATAGAAATCGCGTGTATGTGATCGCGACTGCAGCAGAAATAATGAACGTTTAGAGTTTTGTTCATTGCATTCCGCCCAGAGCTAGGCTACATACAATCCATGGACGGGAACAAAGAAGCCCGCCTGCCAAACCTTCCCACAGGGGCCGTTAGAGACCCCGGAAACAAACTGGAGCTGCACATGACCTTCCTCCCCAAATCCGCCGAAGCCCGCCAGGAACTCCTCGCGCTGCTGATCGCCATCCCGGTCTCCCTGATGGGTACCGGTTTCTTCTTCTACCTGCTCGATGGCGCGAACCGCCTCGTCGTCTAGGTGGCCCACAAAACGGGAAGCCGGCTGCCGGGGGCTTATCCTCCTCCCCAAGCCTCTACGGCGCCGCTTCCCGCTGACTTTCTCTCTCGGCGCCGCAAGGCGCCTCGCGCGGAACGATCTCTCTCCCCCCCAATCGTTCTAGACGCTGCCTGGCGCCGGTCTCTTTCAGAGGCCGGCGCTTTTTTGTCTGTGAACGGGCGTGCGACCAAGTTGCACTTGAGAGGCCCTTGCAATCATGTGGGGGCTGGCTTGGGTCTGGATTGTTGCAGGCCGCTTGCGGAGCTCTTGGGGCGCACTGCGGAAAGCTCAGTGTTTTCGGGCGTTATTCGCCCAAACGTAACCCTCGGCGCGA
>CALMWO010000277.1 GCA_937873805.1 uncultured Hyphomonadaceae bacterium | reverse complement strand
AAGACCGCGTGGTGGTTTCGCTGCTTGAAAACCGTACAGCGAAGATCGACCGCGAAACATACCAGCGCGTAGCCGAACGCGCCGAGGTGAGCCCGGTGCTGCACGCCCCGTTCGTTCGCAATGCGCAAGTTCCGCTCGACCTGTTGAACAATGTCTATCTCAAGGTTGAGCACGACCTGCGCCGCGAGATCATGCGCAAATTCCACGGCGTCTCGCCGGCAGAGCTGGAAGCAGCGCTTGAAGCCAGCCGCAACCACCTTTCTTCCGCCTATGGCGCGCTGCCTGACGACTTCCAGATTGCCAAGGATCAGATCACTGCTCTCGAAAAACGGGCCGCGCTGGCGCCGCCCGTGCTCGTGCAGCTGCTGCGCGAAAACAAGCGTACGGCCTTCCTCCTCGCCTTCGCCAAGCTCGTCGATGTGGAGTTCGAACTCGGCCGCCGTCTGGTGGATACCAGCGACATCGATGCGCTCGCCATGCTCTGCCGTGGCGCCGGCTTCGAGCGTGGTCTGTTCGTGACGCTGTGCATCACCATCATCAATGATGGCTCGGGGCTCAGCAAAGCCGAGAAATACGGCCAGCTCTACGAACAGGTGCCCGTCGCCGCGGCCCAACGCGCCCTCCGCTTCTGGAAAGTGCGCGCCAAAGGCGGCGCTGGCGCGAAAGCGGCCTAACCAACCCGTCGCTACGCGCAGCCGGCCGATCGCACATCGATTCGCGCCCAACCAGAACTGTGCGCGTTCCGCCACCGTAATCGGGAAAAGCAAATCTTTGAGCGTTCCGGCGGCCTGCTTGCGCAGTTCCGGAATTGCTCCGTACCCGGTGCTCGCCTAGGTTCCCGACCCTGGGGGGGCGTAGAGAGTATGAATGCCTAACCCTGTTATACGCTCGCAGACCGTCAGCATCGGCGATCTTCTCCGCCTTGGCTCGTTCCAGCCCGCTCGCGTCCAGCGCGATTATTGCTGGACCGAACACCAGCAGGCCGCCTTGCTGGAAGACCTCGTGGCCACTTTCGGCGAGTTCGGGCTCGACCCCGAAGTCGAGGCTGACGATGCCACCGCCAACGAGCCGGCCACGGACGCGCCCTTCGAAGTCTCTGACTATGACCGGGACCTGGAGCTGACCGCGCCCTACACCTTCGTCGGAACGGTCGTGTTGCACCCTGCAGGCGAGCGGTTCGATATCTATGACGGCCTGCAACGCCTCACCACATTCACCGTCATCTTCGCCGTCCTGCGCGACCTGATGCAGGCGGAAAAGACCCATCCCGTGCATTCGCTGCTTGCGAATGAAAGCGGCATCTGGCGGCTCAACCTGCAGATGAAGCACAACACGCTTGAGGCCGACATCCTCGCCCACGGCCGCACAGCCAAACGCCACCGCCCTCACCCGCTACTGACCGATGCCTCGGAACGTCTGCGCGAATGCGTTGCCGTGGCCCGGGGCATGTTCTCCGGCTGGAGCCAGCAGCGCCTAGCCTCCTTCACCGCCTTCCTGTCGGAAGCCGTGCTTGTCACCGTGACGCGCATCTCGGACCGGCGGATCGCGGCCAAGGCCTTCGTCAGCATCAACTCCGGCGGCTTGCCGCTGAAGCCGGAAGAGATCGTCAAGGGTCAACTCATCGACCTCTCTTCCACCATGCCAAACGCCGACGATGCAGCGCGCACCATCCTGTTCGCGTGGAACTCGATGCAGGAAGAACTCGGCAAGCAGCGCTTCGATGATTTCCTGCGCTCGGTCGATTTCATCGAGCGGCGCATGGCGCAGTCCACCGATTATGCGATCCAGCTGATGGAGCATATCCGCCGCCGCTACCCCGGCCAGCAGGGCTACAGATGGGCCACGGAAACGCTGATCCACTATCTCGCCGCGTTCAAATGGATCTATGAATCCGTCGATCATGAATGGGCGGTGGGCGTGCATGCCAGCCTGCGCCGCCTGCAACTGCTAAAATGGGACCAGTGGCGCGCCTACGCCATGTTGCTCTGGATGAAATCGCGTCCCGCAGACATCAACAAGCGCATCGACATCCTCGATCGCGTCTGTTTCGCGCTCACAGTCTCGACACCGGACCCGCGCCGCTGCGCAGAGATGATCGGCAAGCGCGTTGAGCGCTTCGCCAAGGGCACGTTCGGCAAGCAGGGCGGCTTCACCTTCTCCGCCGGCCAATACGACCGACTGGTGCGCCATCTCAACAGCCCCATCACCGAAGGCGGCCGCCGCTCAACCATCATGCGCTGGATCGAGGCGTCGGCTCATGGCGACCGCGTGCCCCGCTACGTCATCGACACGCGCTCGTCGGTTGAACACGTATATCCCCGCAACCCGCAGGATCACTGGCTGGCGTTCGAAAACGGGCTGGAGGTCAACCAGCTCGCCACCCTGCGCGAGATGATCGGCAATCTCTGCGTGCTGCCTCAGGATGAGCTTGGCAATGGCCCTTTCGAGGACAAGCGGAAAGCCTATGCCCGGTTCAAGACGAAGTTCGCCAACGATGTAGCGAAGACAAAGTTCTGGACGCCTGACGCAGTGCGCTACCGCACCAAAAGGCTCACCGACCAGACGCTTGCCTTCCTCGCCCTGGACGTGACGGGAAGCTAGCGCTCGCCGTCAACCGCTAGATGCGCTCTTTCGTTTTGGTGAAACGGATCGCCGGGTTCTTGTCGGAGACATACCCAACATCCCAGGCGTTCTTCGCGAGATAGACCGGCGCGCCGTCGAGATCCTTCGCGACAGCCGACCGGTTGCCTTCGAGGAACGCGTCCAGCTTCGCGCGATCATCGCTCGACAGCCAGCGCGCCGCCGCCCAAGGGCTCGCCTCGAACAGCACGTCGAGATTGTTCTCCGTCGCGATCCGTTCGGCCATCACTTCGATCTGCAGTTGACCGACGGCGCCGACAATCATGTCCGAGCCGATCTCCGGCGTGAACAGCTGCGTCACGCCTTCCTCCGCCAGACCTTCCAGCGCCTTGCGCAGGTGCTTCGATTTCATCGGATCTTTCGTGCGTACACGGCGCAGGATTTCCGGCGCAAAGTTCGGGATGCCCGCAAACTGCACGTTGCCGCTCTCCGACAGCGCATCGCCCACGCGCAGCTGGCCGTGGTTCGGAATGCCGATCACATCGCCGCCGAACGCCTCGTCCGCAATCTCCCGGTCCTGCGCCAGGAACATAACGGGCGACGTAATGCCGAGCTGCTTGCCCGCGATCGTCTTGAGACGCATGCCGCGCTGGAACCGTCCCGACACCATGCGGAAAAATGCAATGCGGTCGCGGTGGTTGGGGTCCATGTTCGCCTGGATCTTGAACACGAAGCCGGTGACTTCCTTGTTGTCCGGGCCCACGGGAGCGGGATTGCCCTTCACCTTGGCCTTCTGCACGCGCGGCGCAGGCGCTTCCTGCCAGATCGTGTCGAGCAACTCCTTCACGCCGAAATGGCGCAGCGCCGAACCGAACACCACCGGCGTCATATGGCCTTCGCGATAGCTCTGGTGGTCGTAGGGCTTGCACACGCCCGCCGCCATCTCGGCCTGCTCTTCGAGTTCTTTCTGCTCACCGGCGTCCATCATCTCGTCGAAGCGTTCCTTCCCGACGCGCTCCGTCTTGAATTCGACCGAGCCATCATGCGCCACTATGCGCTGGTAGGTGACGAACTCGCCATTGCGCAGGTCTTTCATCCCGCGCAAACGCTCGCCCGACCCTTGCGGCCAGTAGAGCGGCGAAGCCGTCATCGCCAGCTTCTGCTCGATCTCGTCGAGCAGCTGGAACGGGTCCTGCGCCTCGCGGTCCATCTTGTTGATGTAAGTGATGATCGGAATGTCCCGCAGCCGGCACACCTCGAACAGCTTCAGCGTCTGCGGCTCGATGCCCTTCGCGGCGTCCAGCACCATGATCGCCGAGTCCGCCGCCGTCAGCGTGCGATACGTGTCTTCCGAGAAGTCTTCGTGGCCCGGCGTGTCGAGCAGGTTGAACACGCAATCCTGATACTCGAACGTCATCACCGACGCCGAAACCGAGATACCGCGATCGCGCTCGATCTTCATCCAGTCGGACGTCGTGCGGCGGCGCTCGCCACGCGCCTTCACGGCGCCGGCCATGCGGATCGCGCCGCCCGCCAGCAGCAGGTTTTCCGTCAGCGTGGTCTTGCCAGCGTCCGGGTGCGCGATAATCGCGAATGTGCGCCTGCGCGCGGCTTCTGCTTCAGGTGTAAGGGCCATGGGGCGGCCTGATACAGGGGTGCGCCGCAAACGTCCACACCGCCCGGAAAGCCCTTGTTTGGCGACCCTTCAGGGCTTGAAATAATAGAACAGGTTCAGGTGAACCTCGTCGCTGGCCGGGAAGGACTTGCGCACCCACAGCCGGACAAACTCGCTCTCGCCGAAATCGAACTCGCTCGTTTTTCCTTCGGCCCACGTATCCGTATCGATTTCGACGATCCGGTACTTGCCGTCCATGAACTGCTCTGTCGCATCCCGCTCGGCCACGACATCCTTCACGCAGGCATACAGGCCCTCCACATAGACCGTCGCCGCTTCGCTGTTCGCGAACTCGCGCGAGCAGCTGAAGCTGTATTCCTCGTAATCGCCGCTCTTCGTGGACTGCTTCAACGGCTGGCTGACCGTGCAGCCGCTGAACCCGACAGCCTGCGTCTTTGACAGATAGGTGATGCTCCTTGCATCGCGCTTGCTCTCGACGCCGCGAAGCTCCTTGATCTGGGCAAGGCCGCTCGTCTGAAGCAGCAGCATCTGGTTGCAGGCCGCCGTCTGCGCCTGCGCGGTGCCTATTCCGGCCGCCAACACACTCGCCGCAACCATCCCGCCGATGTTCATGATCCCTCCCACGAATCCCAAGACAGGATTAATCCGTGCGCGCCTTGCGACGTCAACAATTCTCGGCGCCTTCCGCTTCAGAAGCCGGCTATTCCAGCCGCACTTTCTCCGTCAGGAAGTGCCGCCCCTCGCGATCCTCGATCTCGATGACCCACAGATCGCGGTCCGCCTTCAGCCGCTTGGCGACC
>CALMWO010000276.1 GCA_937873805.1 uncultured Hyphomonadaceae bacterium | reverse complement strand
GGAGGTGGATCGCACGCGGAGCGGGCGAGACGGAGGGGGATGGTGCGGCGTGGCTTGTGGCGGTTCGCTGAAGCTAGCGGACGGTTTCGGCCCAGAGGTCGACGCCTTCGCCTTCGACGACTTTGGCTTTCACCAGGTCGCCGGGCTTCAGTGTGATGTCGTCGATGAAGACGGAGCCGTCGATCTCGGGCGCGTCGGCTTTCGAGCGGCCGGTAGCGCCGTCTTCGTCGACTTCGTCGATGATGACGTCGATGGTCTTGCCGACCTGTTCCTGCGCGTAGGCGTCAGCGATCTCGGCCTGCACGGCCATGAAGCGGTGCCAGCGTTCTTCCTTCACCTCTTCCGGAACGTGGTTCGGGAGGGCGGCGGAGGGCGCGCCGGTGACGTTCTCGTACTTGAAACAGCCGGCGCGCTGGATCTTCGCTTCCTTGAGCCAGCCGAGCAGGTGCTGGAAGTCTTCTTCGGTCTCGCCCGGGAAACCGACGATGAAGGACGAACGGAGGACAAGGTCCGGCACTTCGCGGCGCCATTTGGCGATGCGGTCTGCGGTCTTGTCGATGTTGGCGGGGCGGCGCATCGCTTTCAGCACGTTCGGGCTCGAGTGCTGGAAGGGGATGTCGAGGTAGGGGAGGATGCGGCCGTCGGCCATCATCGGCATGACGTCGTCGACGTGCGGATACGGGTAGACGTAGTGGAGGCGGGTCCACACGCCCAATTCGCCGAGGCCCTCGCACAGGTCTTTGAAGCGCGTCTGGCGTTCCTTGTCGCGCCATTTGTAGGGCGCGTATTTCACGTCGAGGCCATAAGCCGAAGTGTCCTGGCTGATGACCAGAAGCTCTTTCACGCCGGCTTTCACCAGCTGTTCGGCTTCGCGCAGCACGGCGTCGATGCGGCGCGAGACGAGGTCGCCACGCAGGCCCGGGATGATGCAGAAGGAGCAGCGATTGTTGCAGCCTTCGGAAATCTTCAGGTAGGCGTAATGGCGCGGCGTGAGGCGATAGCCGCTCTCGGGCACCAGCGACACGAAGGGATGATCCGGCGCGGGCAGGTGCGTGTGGACCGCGTCCATCACCTGTTCGTACTGGTGCGGGCCGGTGACGGCGAGGACGCCGGGGTGGCGATCCGTGATGACGCTGGCTTCGGCGCCGAGGCAACCGGTGACGATGACCTTGCCGTTCTCGTTGAGGGCTTCGCCGATCGCCTGCAGGCTTTCGTCGCGCGCTGAATCGAGGAAGCCGCAGGTGTTCACGAGGACGAGGTCAGCGCCCTGATAGTCGGGGGCGATCGCATAGCCCTCGGCGCGCAGGCGCGTGATGATGCGCTCGCTGTCGACCAGGGCTTTGGGGCAGCCGAGGGAAACGATGCCGACCTTGGGTTGGCTTATGCTTGTCGAGGTGGGGGCGGTGGTCATTTGCCGGGCGTATAGCGCCACGGAGGCGTTAAGGCCAGCGGCCTGCTGTTGGGGCGTTTGCGCGCGGGGCGGGGACGGTTAAGAGCCTGATTTATATCCGGTGTCTGAGGGGCGGCCGGCGGTCAGCCGAGCGCGCGGGCGTAGACGATCATGTCGAGCGAGGGCGGCTCTGCGCCCGTGAGGATCGACAGGCCGGTGTGCGCCTGGCCGCGATGATGCGTCTGGTGATTGAAGACATGAACAAGGTCTGGCCAGAGCTGGGACGTTATCAGGTCGGGCGTGGTCATCTTGCGGTAGGTGAAAGTCTGGTCGAGGCGTTCTGCCGTGAGGCTGTTGGCGTAGGCGATGATGCGGCGGTCTTCGGCTTCGCGCGCTGCGCGGAGGTCTGCGAGATCGTGGTGCAGGATGGCGCTCAGCGTGCCGGGGTGGTCGCCTTCGCCGGTGAAGCGCTTCATCCAGACGCGGTCGGCGACGAGAATGTGGTTCAGCGTGCCGCCGAGACTGCCGAAGAACAGGCCGGTGTTGCGCCAGACCTGCTCATGCGTCAGCTGCGCAGCGGCGGCGTAGAGGCGCTGGTTGGCCCAGGCATTGTAGCCGGCGAGATGCTGGAAATACGCGAGCATGGGGTGGACATAAGATGTGCCCTGCCTGCCAGCCAAGAGGGCGCACGAAAAAGGGCGGCGGATGATCTCCGCCGCCCTTTGTTGTTTAGGGAGGAAGAAAACTCAGACCGCGAGGACTTTCTTCATTGCGGCTTCGCAGTGTCGGAGTTTGAAGTCTTCGCCGTGTGCAGTTTGGGAATGAGAAGCGGCTTTTGGTTAACATCGCGCCGGTCGCGTTGCGTTTGTACAAGCCCAGGTCAAAGCGGCTCCTCCCGGTTCGGCACGTCTTATGCACCGGCGACCCATCAGGCTTCAGCCATGAAGCATTAGGAATATGATCTTGCCTCCAGCGCCTTTTCCGAAAGATCTCAAGACGCTGACCAGCCTCCGATTCTGGGCTGCGCTGTGGGTCGTGCTGTTTCATTATCTGCCCTATGCCGGGCCGGAGGCGATGGGGTTTCCGCTTCTGATCAAAGGTTATCTCGGGATCGATTTCTTTTTTGTGCTGTCGGGTTTCGTGCTGGCGCACGTTTATGGCGAAAGCATACGGACGGGTACGTACAGTCACCCCGACTTCATCCTGAAGCGGATCGCGCGCATCTATCCGATGCACATCGTCACGCTCGCTTTCTTTGTGATCGTCGCGCTTGCAGCACCTGCTGTGGGACTGACGATGGACGCGGCGGATCGATATGATTTCCGCCTGCTGCCGGAACACATATTCCTCGTCCATGCCTGGGTCGGGACAGGTGAAGAGTTCAACTATCCCAGCTGGTCGATCAGCGCCGAATTCTTCGCGTATCTCTGTTTCCCGATCGTAATGCTGCTGGCCAACAGGCCCCGCCTGATGGCGGGGCTGGGCGTTGTGGCGGTGTTCGGATGGTATTTCGGCGCCATTGCGGTGACCGGCCGGACGTCGACTGGTCTCAACGACTGGCAGATCATGCGCATCATGCCGGAGTTCCTGCTGGGAGCAGGTCTTCGCCAACTGATGGGGCAGATGCGGCTGCCGCTTCTTTCAAACAGGCATGCGACGTTGACGACTGGCATGGCCGTCCTGATCCTGGCGGCCCTCGATGCTCCAGACTGGCTTTTGATCGGACTGCTGATCGCCTTGCTGGCCGCGGCGGCGGAACGCGCCCGCTCGGGTCGTGAAAGTGTGCTTGAAAACAAAACCAGCCTGTATCTCGGCGAGATTTCGTACGCGCTTTACATGGTGCATGTGGCGTCAGCGATGGCTTATTTCGAGATCACCAATCGTCTGTTCGGCGTCCCCGAGCACGTGACCTGGTTGAGTCTCGCGACGACGGCTGGCGGCGTCTGCGTCGCCATTCTTGCCGCGGCCATCAGTGAACGCGTCATCGAACGGCCCGGCCGGAAACTAATCGGGCGGCTCGGACACCTGCGCCCGCGCCGCCCGAAAGATGCCTGAAGCCTCTTAGCTAGGCCGCGAGGACTTTCTTCATGGCGGCTTCGCAGCGGTCCATTTCCCAGTCTTCGCCGACGCAGATGCGGGTCCAGTTTTCGTAGCCCGGCCAGGCGCGACCGACGACGCGGACGCCTTCGGCCATCATCTTTTCGGCGAACACCTTGTTCGGCATGCCGACGTCGAAGAACACGAAGCTGGCTTGCGGGTTCGACGCGATCGGGCGGCCCAGGGATTTCGCGACGTTGTAGAGACGCTCGCGGCCGGCCTTGAACTTCGGCTGCATGGTCGGGATGAAGTCGGCATCGGCGATCGAGGCCATGGCGGCGACGATGCCGGCATGATTCACGCCGCCGCCGCGGGTGATCATACCGAGGGATCTCGCCATTTCCGGGCTGGCGATGCCGTAGCCGAGGCGGTGGCCAGCCATGCCGTAGATTTTCGAGAAGGTACGGCAGATGACGACGTTGTGGCCTTCGCGGACGAGGCCGGTCATCACGTTGGCGTTGTAGTCGTCGCACAGGTGGAGGTACGCCTCATCGATGAAGCAGGGCGCGGTTTTCGAGGCTTCGATGGCGAATGCCTTGAGTTTGACCGGGTCGACCATGTTGCCGGTCGGGTTGTTCGGGTTGCAGACGTAGGTGGCGGTTGTCTTCTTCGACACTTTGGCGAGCATCGCGTCGAGATCGACCGCATAGTCTGCGGTGAGCGGCGTCATGATGAGTTCGGCGCCATAGCCTGCGACGGTGCGCGGAACGCCTTCATAGGTCGCGACGGAGGTGACGAGCTGGCCCTTGCCCTGCTTGGCGATCATTTCGCCGAAGGCGGAGAGGATCGGGGCGGAACCGTTGGCGAGGAAGACCTGCTGCGGGTCGACGCCTTCGATGGCGGCGATCTGCTTTTGCAGCTCCATGCCTTCGCCATCAGCGTAGCGGGCGGTCATGGCGGCTTTCTCAATCATCGCCTCGATGGCTTTTTTCGAGGGGCCGAAGGGGCTTTCATTGGCGCCCATGATGGCGACCGACTTGTCGACCACGGGAGCGGCCGGCGCGGGGGCGGGAGCGGCAATCGCTTCGCCTTTGGAGCAACCTGCTGCGAGCGCGGCGGCGCCGACGCTGGCGAGGCCGATGCCGCGCAGGAGCGAGCGGCGGGACGTATCGATTTTATCCGGGGCGGGAGCGCCGGGCATGGTTTCGGGAATCGTGTCGGGATGTCTCATGTGAAGTCCTCCAGCAGCGCGCCGTCCTGCGCGTGGCGGAGTGCGGGGCCGGAAAAGCCGGGGGGATACCCGCACTCACGTCTGTAGGCATCGGCGCGCATTCGCGGGGGAGTCGCAACGGACAAGCGGCGTCGGGCCGGAAATCGCCGTGCGCGGACGGCATGTTGCATCGCTTCAGGGCGCCCGCTGCCGAACTTGCAGGCGGTCAGGAAACAGGCGCCTGAGGGGTGGGCGCCGTTCGGATCTGTCAGGCCGCGCGGGCTGAGCCCCAGACATTGTAGCCGGCCCATTGGGGCGTGCCCGGCAGGTACATGCGTTCGGCCTGGTCGATGCGCCATCCCGAGCTGGCGAGCATGGCTTCGACGTCGCGGGTGAGGTGGCATCCGCCGGCGATGGGTCGCCAGACGGGCTCGATACGTTTTTGCCATTTGACGACACCGGCATCGGGCGCAAGGCCGTGTTCGCAGAACAGCAGCTTGCCATCCGGCTTGAGGGCGGGGCGCAGGGCGGCGAGTGCGCTTATGGCGTCCGGGATGGTACAGAGCGTGTAGGTGGTGACGATGGTGTCGAGGGAATTCGGCGCAAGGCCCGCTGTCTCCGCGCCGCGTTCGAGCCATTCGACGGCGAGGCCATCGGGCACGCGGGCGCGGCCGCGTTTGATCATGCCGGCTTCGGGTTCGAGCGCGATGAGGTGGGAGACTTTTGTCCGATCATAGAGCGCGAAGTTGCGGCCGCCGCCCGCGCCGATTTCCAGCACGACGCCACTGGCCTGCGGGATGATTTTGCGGCGCTGGTAGGCGATGGGTTTGGCGCTGCAGGCAAAGTCGACCAGGCCGGGAGCGATGTGGCGGGAGTAGAAGCCCATGGCGTTTCCTTCGCACTGCAGAGGCGATGCTAGACCGCCTCGGCGGCGCTGTCGCTACTTCCGCAAGGGGAGGAGAGCGCGGAGGCGCGAGTCGCGCAGCCAGAGGCCGCCCCAGATCATCAGGCCGAGATAGACGCCGAAGAGTTCGTGGCTGAACAGTGGATTGTCGACGCGGACATTGGTGGCGATGGCGCCGCCGAGCAAGGCTGTTTCGAGGATGGCGCCGAGCACAGCTGTTTGCGGGATGATGTAGAGGATGACGCAGACCGTCTCGATAATCCCGATCATCAGGTCGTGGTGGGCAGGCCAGCCGAGGCCGGACATGGTCTCGCGGACGATGTCGGGGGTGAAAAACTTGAAGCTGGCGGACATGGCCAGGAAGGCGCCGACGAGGCCGGAGACGACCCAGCCGGTCCAGTAGAGCTTCGTGCGAGGTGTGGCGGTGGTCATGATGTGCTCCCTATTGTGGCCATAGGACGGGCGAGGGAGGGACGGGCCGACATGGGGCTCAGCTAATTTTTGCGGTGTCAGGCTATGACGAGTTCAGGCCCTGAAATATCAAGGTGCTCCTCGTCAGCGATCTGGCTGCACAGTGACCGGAGCCGCGGTGCAGAGTTTCTCATTCAAGACCGCAAAGCTGACGGACCGGATGACCGTCGAGGTCGACAGGCGCTGGACGCGCGCGGCGACGCACAGAGGGCAGGTGCATATCGATTTCAATCTTGTGGAGCGGCTGCACTACTGGGTCACGGTATCGCGTGGCGCGGCGCTTACCGGGCATCTCGTCATCAAGGACAGGCAAGGGCGAAAGCTCGCGCTGCAATGTTCGGGCTTTGGGGTGGACAAGGACTTCGTGGAATTCCTGCGCGCGGCGCAGGCCATCCTTGCGAATATCGGCGAGGTGCGGCCGGACCTGCGCGTGGCCCCGGAGCCGACAGGTTTTCACAGGGCGCTGATGGCCGGCATCATCGCGGCGACCATTGTCGTGGTCGGGGCCGCGACGATTGCGTTTGATGCCGAGCGCGACCTTGCAACAAGGGTTGGCGGTGTTGCTATAGGCGTGCTGATAGCGGTGGGCGTCGTGCTGTTCCGGTATGGCCCGCTGCGGAAGAAGCCACAGCCGTTGGCGCCAGCGGAGCTTGCACGGCAGATTGCGATGCAGGTTATGGAGCCGTCCGCGACTTGAGCTCTTTAGATGTTCTGCCCCTGTGTCGCCAGCAGGTAGGCAGCGAAGAGCGCGATCATGAGGCCGTCGATGACGATGGCGAGGCGGGCCTGCCTGGTCGGGTTACCGGCCATCAGCACGAGGGCGATGAAGACCAGCTTTCCCGCGCCGATGAAGATCAGGACGGGCGGGCGGATGTCTGGGTTGAAGCCGGCGTAGATCAGCAGGAGGCCGCCGGCTGCGACCAGCGCGCCCCAGTTGCGGACCAGCAGGTCAGCCGCCTTGCTGTCGGGAGCTTCGCCGAAATAGCTCTGCATGACGGCGCGCGGGGCGAAGACCGCCTGAACCATGCTGAAAGTGAGCAGGCCGCAGACGAGCAGCACCCACTGCATGTTGTCGGTTAGAATGTTCATGGCGTCCCCCCGGTTGGAGACGCTATTTTAGCACGGTTGCAAGGTCTCTGAACGGTCATTCTCGGGCTTGTCCCGAGAATCCCGGTTCGTGCTGTGGCGGGAAAAGCGGTCAGTCGCCGTGAGGCCCGCAACAGAGATTCTCGGGACAAGCGCGAGAATGACCCTGTGAGGGTGGAGCGGGTGGTGACTAAAGACCTTTGACGATTTCCTCGGTCATCTTCTTCGCGTCGCCGAGGAGCATCATCGTGTTTTCGCGGAAGAAGAGGGGGTTCTCGACGCCGGCGTAGCCTGACGCCAGAGAGCGCTTGATGAAGAAGAC
>CALMWO010000275.1 GCA_937873805.1 uncultured Hyphomonadaceae bacterium | reverse complement strand
CTAGTCGGATCGAGGTGGTGGCGCGCGTTTCTGGCCGGCGATATTGGACGGTCGAGCAGAAGCTCGGGATGTTGCGCGATGCTTTTGGCTCGGGCGGATCGGTACGCGCGGCGATCGAGCGGCACGAGATTTCGAGCGGTTTGCTCTACACATGGCGCAAGCAGGCGATGTCGGGTGAGTTGACCGGGATTGCGCCTATGGCGGCGCTGCCGGATTTCGCCGAGGTCCGGATCACGGCACCTGGGCCGCCGATTGCGGCTTTGCCGCCGCCGCCGTCGACCGATGTGTCGGGCCGGATCAGCATCGAGTTGCCGTCGGGCATTCGGATCAGCGTCGATGCCCAAGTCGATGCGGCAGCGCTGGCGCGGGTCCTGGCGGTGCTGCCGTCGTGATTCCGCTACCGGCGACGACGAAGATCTGGCTGGCCTGCGGTGCGACCGATATGCGCAAGGGCTTCGATGGCTTGGCGGTGCTGGTCCAGCAAAGTCTGAAGCAGAGCCCGCATTCCGGCGCGCTGTTCGCCTTCCGTGGCCGGCGCGGCGATCTGATCAAGCTGCTCTGGTATGACGGCCAAGGACTATGTCTGTTTTGTAAGCGCATGGATCGCGGCCGCTTCGTGTGGCCGGTGACCGCGACCGAGGCGGTGCACTTGACCCCGGCGCAGCTGTCGATGCTGCTCGAAGGCATCGACTGGCGCCGCCCGGAACGCACTTGGCAGCCTTCTCTAGCCGGCTGATAATGCACATATTTTTGGGGATTATCCTGGCGATTTCGATGATGATCTGCTAACAGATTCCAGTGTCAGCGACAGGCATCTCTACCCCCGATCGGGACCAGCGGATCACCGCACTCGAAGCGCTTTTAGCCGAGCGCGACGCCGCGCTTGCCGGTGCCCGCGCCGATATTGCGGCGCGCGATCTGCTCATCGATATGCTGCGCGTCCAGATCGCCCGGCTGAAGCGGATGTCGTTCGGCAAGTCGTCCGAGAAGCTGACCCGAGAGATCGCGCAACTCGAGCTGGCGCTCGAAGAGCTCGAGACCGCAGCCGCTGCCGTTGTTGGCGATAGTCAGCGCGGCAAGGCCACCATCGATCGCACGCCGCCGGTCCGGACATTGCCTGCGCACCTGCCGCGCCTCGAGATCGTCCATGAACCCGTCTCCGGATCTTGTGCGTGCCCGGCCTGCGGCGGTGCCTTGCGACCCCTCAGCGCCGACGCCGACGAGATGCTCGATGTCGTACCGGTCAGCTGGCGGGTCGTTCGCCATATCCGCCCCAAGTACAGTTGCCGCGCCTGCGAGACCATCGTCCAGGCACCGGCGCCGGTGAAGGCCATCGCCCGCGGCAAGGCGACGTTCGCCACGCTGGCGCATATCGTCGTCGCCAAGTTCGATCATCATCTGCCGCTCTATCGCCAGGCGGAGATGATGGCCGCCCAAGGCATCGATATCGACCGATCGACCCTCGCGGGTTGGACGGGCCAGACCGCGGCGCTGCTCGATCCCATCGTTGCCCGCATCCGCGAACAAGGGCTGAAGGCGACCAAGCTGCATACCGACGACACCCCGGTGCCAGTCCTCGATCCCGGCCGTGGACGCACCGCTACCGGCAGGCTCTGGGTCTATGCCGTCGACGATCGCGCCACGGGCGCCGCCACCCCGCCGCTGGTCTGGTACGAGTTCACAACCGATCGCACCGGCGCTCATCCCCAGAAGCATCTGGCCCACTACACCGGATACCTGCAGGCCGACGCTTATGCCGGTTACAACCCGCTCTACGCCAGTGGCCGGGTCACCGAGGTCGCCTGCTGGGCCCACTTCCGGCGCAAGATCTTCGACATCCACCAGGCCAAGCCGACCGCGCTGACCAGTGATCTGCTCGACCGTATCGCCGGACTCTACGCCGTCGAAGCCGATGTGCGCGGCCAGCCGCCGGACCAGCGGCACGCAGCCCGCCAGGACCGATCTGCCGCTTTGGTCGACGCGCTTCGTGCGGCGCTCGACGCCGCCTTGCGGCGGCTGTCGCCCAAGTCCGAGATGGCCAGGGCGATCAGCTACGGCGTCAAGCTGTGGCCGGCGCTGCTGCGATTCCTCGATGACGGCCGGCTCGAGATCGACAATAACATCGCCGAACGCGCCATCCGCAGCATTGCCGTCGGCCGCCGCAACTGGCTGTTCGCCGGATCAAAGGTCGGCGGCGAACGCGCCGCCGCCATCTACTCCGTGATCGAGACCTGCAAGGCCAACCAGGTCGACCCGCAGCGCTACATCGCCGATGTCGCCGCCAAGATCGCAGGCAACTGGCCGGCATCGCGCTGGGACGAACTCATGCCCTGGAACTGGAAAGCCGACGTCGACCCGAAGGTCGCTCAAGCCGCCTGATAACAGCCGGTATCGAAGTGGTGCGGAAGCAGTTACCATCGTGGCATGACGGAGATCGATCGATGGACATGTTCGAGGCGCCACCCTTGAGCCGAGACGAGCAACTCGCGGCGCTGACGCCGCAGGTCATGAAGGACTATGCTGAGGGGCGCCTCAGTTGGAGCCAAATCCGGCACGAGTTGGACGTTGAGGATTTTAGCCTCATTCTACTACGGCTCGGCGACGAAGGCCTGAAGCTGCCGCGAGCCCCAGCCGATCGTCCCACGAAAGCGCGAGGTTGGCTGCGCGACGCCATAAGCGAGATGCAAGCCAAGACTCAAACGACAGCAGACCGGCCGATCCCGTCGGAATAGTCATTCCCGCAAGGCGGCCTTCACGCCACGCTTACTGCTTTCGCTCTTCGACGACAACAGCAACAGACAGTTCTGGGGCCAGCGGTTGGTCAAGGACTGGGGACCGAAGCTTGCCGAATTCTTCGGCTTCAAGCTGGAGATGGTGGACAAAGACGGGGAAACGTTAACGCCGCCACCAGCGTATCTGTTCGCACCGTTCTACATTGACCAAGACGGGAGCTGGGACAATACTTGGGTCTCCTTCCGCAAGGATTTCTACCTGCCAGAAAGTGCGATCACGCTTGCGGACTATCATTCAGGCATACGGCCCGACGGCTACTACGCCGCCAAGGCGGAGCTCACGAAGGAGAAGTTGGTCCTTTCCAGCTTGGAGACTGCCGTCGAGACGCTCCGCCAGGCGATGACCCAGATCAAAGAGATCGAAGGCACGGCCCCGAACTACGACTTGAAGGAATTCGCCAACGAGTGCGACGACCTCGTCGCGGAAAGTGAGCGGCTACTTGTGCTGCAGGCTGAACATCGCCGGATGGTGACCGACCTCCACGAGGAATCCCATCTTGTCAGGGCCGAAGCGGTGCTCCTCAAGAACGCTCTCAACGAAATGCGGGGCGAGTTCGAGCTTGCGTCCTCATTGCCACATCAGGTCGAGTGCCCAACCTGCGGGCACGAGTACCAGAACTCACTTGCCGAAAGGTTCGCGTTGATCGAGGACGAGGGCGTCTTGTCGAAGGCGCTGACTGAGGCGCATCTTAAGCTGGAAAGGCTGGTCGAAAAGGAAAGAGCCGAGCGCGGAAAGCTCGACACGATCCGTGCAAGCCTGGCGCGTGTCCAGAAGATCCTCGAAACGCAAAAACAGTCGCTGTCCCTCAACGACGTGCTCGTCGCAGCCGGTAAGACCGAGGCCGCCAAGCTTCTTCGGGTATCGCTGAACGAGAAGATCTTGTCGGCGGACGGCTCCAGAACCCGAACCGAGTCTCTGCGCGCTTCGATGAACGAGTTCACCGACAGAACGCGCACTTCGGAGATCAGGAAATTTTATCGCACGCGACTGTCGATGTATTCTCAGGAACTTGACGTTCAACTCGACGACCCGGAAAAGCAGTCGATCGTTTCAATCAACGTTGCGAGAGGAAGCGAGGGTCCGCGGGCCTTGTTGGCTTACTACTACGCGTTTCTTCACACGAAGATCGAATTCACAACAAGCGTCCGATTCCCTGTCGTGATCGATTCCCCGAACCAGCAGGGGCAGGATAAGGTTCATCTGCCCCAGATGTTGAAATTCATTTTCGATCACGTTCTAGACGACGCGCAGACAATCGTTGCGACCGAGGACGCTTCAGGGCTTGAATTCGAAGGGGTCGCCATCGCCACCTACGGCGAAGCCAAGCGCCAAATCCTTCGTGAAAAAGAATTCGATCGAGTTAAAACCATCTTCGACCCGTTCTTCGAAAAGATACTGGCGATGGAGTAATGCGATTGGGTTCCAATAGCGCGCGCGTACATAAATCAGGAACACCCTATATCGCAGGAACTTTCGCAATCTTTTCATACTCCATCGTTGGCCGGCAGCGACCGTTTTACCATCTGTTGATAGATGCAGGAAGGCGAACGACCAGCCTCGTCAGCGGAAGTCCTCGGGAGGATTTACGCTGACGTAGAGCGGGTCCTCGCTGCGGAAGCTGAAGTTGTCCACCTCCTCCGGCAGACCCTGATCATCAGTGAGTATGATCATCGTGAAGTCGACACTGAAGTCCACTTCCGTCTCGCCGTCGGTGGAGCCGAAGACGTAGCTGCGCTGATCCTCATTGTCATAGATCGCGCTGTCCCAGTCCGGTGCCGACCAGGATGCCATCGCCGTGACCATGACGCGGCCAATCACCAGCATCTCCCTCTCCGCCTCGACCGGCGCCAGGACGGCGAGGTCGGACAGCGCGATCCTGCTCACCACGGTGTGATGGATGTCGGCGTCGACCACGTCGTCGGAGCTGAGCCCCCAGTTGGCCAGCTCGTTGTCGACGAGGTCCACGATGCGGCTTTGCTGCTCCGCCAGGAAACCAGCTATGTCGGGCGTGTCCATCAGCAGCCCCAAAGCACCGAACAGTTCCTCGATCGAAGCCAGATGGCTCACATGCGGCTCTGCGGCGCACGGGCCGACGAAGTCGCTGTCGTTCGACACGATGATCAGCGGCCGATCCGGCGTGACTTCTTTCTTGAGGCGCGCGAAGATGAAGGCGTCGGGGAACTGGTCCTTCTTTCCTCCCGCGAAGAGACCGCGACTCTCGGAGTAGGCGGTGAGTACCGAGGAGGGCTCGACGTCGTCGATCGGGAGCACCGTCGCTGCGAGCGACTTCAGCATCTCGGCAGTGTCCGCGAGGTACTTGTTGCGCAACTTGTCGGCCAATTCTTCTTGGCCGACCGCTGGCACGTCCAGTCCGGTTATGAAGGACATGATAGCTGCCACGTGCGGCTTAGAGAGATCCTTGACCGCCTGCAGGTCGTTCCCCGCATGGCGCTTGGCTATCTCCCGGATCGTATGGTCGGTTGACCAGACCTCAACAACCCCCGCCTCGACGAGGTGGCGGACGCGCTCAACGATCTTCCCACCGGGTGGCTTCCCTGCGGAGATGAGCACGTTGGCGTCGAGGAAAACGCACTTAGCTTGGCCGTGCGTCATGTTCTACATTCCTTCATGAAGGCGTCGCTATTCATTACCATCGGCAACGCGGTGCGCAACGGCGCACTCTTGTCCGCTGAGGCCGATGCTAGAACCAGAAATCGCGGCCACAGCGGCCGTCGCGCGGCAGGTCCCCGAATGTCTCGAGGCCTCCGAAGTGGTTGATTGGCAGATCGGCGGGCGCGTGAACGAATGTCTGGTAACCAGCGGACGGTGCTACAAAACAGCCGTTCCGCTCACCACCAATCGTGTCGACCGCCGCCGCATGATCGAATGTCGGCTTTCGGGATCAGCGCTGTGACATCCGAACGTCCGACAAGGGGCGCATGGCGGAACGGCCGCTTAAAGTTGGAGGTTGCAATGGGCCGAGTAATGTTGCTCAAGGTGAGCCGCTGCCGGTTTCGTGGGCACGAGGTGCTGCTACGCTGTCAGTCCACCACCACCGCCTGCGCTATGAGCTAAGCTCGCGCCCAAGGTCAAAGCGGCCGCTCCGGTGCTGGTAAAGTTCCAAAGGAAGGCGTCAGTTCGCCAGGATCTCCGGCTCACGCAAAGGCACCGCTCTGAATTTGGGCGAGCGTGCGCGACACGATCGCCTGGCCCTCCATCGTATCAAGCAAATCGATTGGCTTCGCGGCGCCGAGTGAAGGCAGCGGTTCGCGCAGCCACGTCGACAACCATTCGGTGGCGCTGAAACCGATTGGGTCACCTGATTCTTCGATCATGGCCTTGAGCTGGCCGACGAGCTTGGCCAAGCCCACAACGCGCTCGCTATCTCCGGTCGAGAGACGCTGGTTCTTGGCGGCCTTCTTATTGACCGTCGCGGTCTTGAGGTTCAGCGCGCCGAACATGACCTGCTGGTCAACGTCGAACTCGCTAATGAATAGCTTTAGCCGCCTCGCTGAGACACCGGCCTTGATGACGCCGACCCGATCGACCGGCGACGCGTAAAACAGGTCCATGAAGGCGAACGTGCGTGTAGGTTCAGCCTGAAGCTTGCTGCGGGGTGTTGCCAGATCCGGCATTGCATTGCTCCTTCGAGCACCAGGATGGCTCATTCATGCATTTTAGCAACCGTCTTGATTCTAGCGACCCCACCGCCGAGTCGCATTCAATGATCTCCACCAAAGATTTGGTTGTTCGGCTCGATCCCCGGAAAACGGGATTCCGCAACCGTTGGGGCAAATGCGCAATCTTTTGGTACGCTCTAAAGAATAGCTGCGTAATCGACTTTTCTAGACACGCAATTGGTCAACGTAGACACGCAATCGGTTGATTCTAGACTTGAACCTTAAACGTCCAAATTCGCCACCGACAACGCATTCTCGACAATGAAATCACGCCGCGGTTCGACGATATCGCCCATCAGCGTCGTGAAGATTTCATCGGCGAGGTCGGCTTCCTCGACTTCGACGCGCAGCAACGCGCGTGCGGTCGGGTCGAGCGTGGTTTCCCACAGCTGTTCGGCGTTCATTTCGCCCAGCCCCTTGTAGCGCTGGATGCCCAGCCCCTTGCGGCCGGCTTCGAATATCGCGTCGAGCAGTTCGGACGGGCGCCGGATCGTCTGGCTGCCGAGCTTGGCGGGTGCGGCATAGGTCGCGGCCTCCTCGCGGCCGAGCGCGTGGAGCTTGCGGGCTTCGGCGGACACCAACAGCGCGCGGTCGATGACGTAATGGTCGGTGACGCCGCGCAGCTTGCGGCTGAAGTGGTAGCCGCCTTCTTCGGCGGGCTCGGCGACCCAGCCGGGAATGTCGTCGCTGGCGTCGAGCCACTGCGCTGTGCGGCTGGCGGCGGCGGCGAGTGCCTCGCGGTTACCGGCGAGTGCCGGATCGAGCGCGCCGGTCAGCGCCAGCGCTTCGATGATGCGGCTGTCGTAGCGGCGCGGCACATAGGTCATCAGCAGTTTGAGGCGACGTGCGTGTTCGACGAGCGCACGCAGGTCATTGCCGGTGCGCGGGCCGGCGGCGGTGTCGAGCACGAGGCCGGTGAGGCCTGAGTCGACGAGATATTCGT
>CALMWO010000274.1 GCA_937873805.1 uncultured Hyphomonadaceae bacterium | reverse complement strand
CGCAAGCTGACGCGCTGGTCGGACGTGGCGACGGGACGCAACAACCCGGACATCGTGAAGAGCGAAGAACAGTGGCGCGGCGAGCTGCTGGAGTGCCTCGGCTATTTCACGCGGCTGTGGAATGAGCGCGTCAATGCCGATCCGAAAGGCGACCTGATCTCGATGCTGGCGCATGGCGAGCACACGCGGAACATGTCGCCGCAGGAATATCTCGGCAACCTGATCCTGCTGATCGTTGGCGGCAACGACACGACGCGCAACTCGATGACGGGCGGCGTGCTGGCCATGATGCACAAATGGCCGGACCAGTGGGAGAAGCTGAAAGCCAACCCGGAAATGGTCCCGTCGGCCGTGTCGGAAATCATCCGCTGGCAGACGCCGCTGGCGCATATGCGCCGCACCGCGCTGCAGGACTATGACATTGGCGGCAAGACGATCCGCAAGGGCGACAAGGTGCTGATGTGGTACGCCTCGGGCAACCGCGACGAGACGCAGTACACGCGCCCCAACGATCTCTGGATCGAGCGTCCGATGGTGCGCCGCCACCTGTCATTTGGCTTCGGCATCCATCGCTGCGTCGGCAACCGCCTTGCAGAGCTGCAGCTGCAGGTTCTGTGGGAGGAAATCCTCAAACGCTTCGACAAGATCGAGGTTCTCGAAGAGCCCGAGTACATCCCGAGCTCCTTCGTGAAGGGGTATTCGAAGATGATGGTGCGGGTGACCCCGAAGGCCTAGGGCGCGGTCGGTCGTCCCTGGAGAAGGTCTGCGGCTGCCGCGGCCATCTTCTGATTCTCGTGGCCCACGCCGGGCACGATCTTGAGGCGCCATTCGAATCGCAGGCCGTGAGCCGCGGCGGTCGTGCGCGCAGTTTCAAACAGATTCTGGCCGCGTGCGAGACGGTGCGGTCCCTGGCGCATGGCCGGCTGGCTTTCATCCAGCACGCCCTGGTTTGCGTCGTCGTCTTTTTCTCCGAGCAGGATGATCACGTTGCGCCCAAAGGATCTCGCAAGATCGATCGCTGCCGCATCGACGCCTTTCAACCCATAGGGGAAGGCAATCTCACGATCAGGGAACGTGTAAGAGCCGGCGTTGGCGGCGATGCCCGTTCGCATTCGTGACTTCGGAGCAAGCATCGCCATTTTCTGGACGAACTGTCCGCCTGCGGAGTGACCGAACATGTCGTATCCGGTGATCGACCAGCCATTAGCCGCATTGAGATGGTCGACGATTCTTTCGATTGCGGCGTATGCCCACTCCGACGGCGGGTTTGCAAAGCCCAGCGCCGAGAACAGATTGCCGTCCTGATAGTCGTTGGTCACATATCGATAGAACGGGTTGTCGAACTCCGGCGCAATCAAAAGCATGCTCTTGGAATCGGCGGTTTCAACCCACGTATCGAGGTATTCTTCCGCGTTGCGCGACATTCCGTGCATGACGAACAACACGTCGCCGCCTGCCTGCCAGTTCGCGGGCTTGTAGGTCCAGACGCGGATCGTCCGGTGCTGGGCTCCGTCATGTGCGCGAAGGACGAGGCTCGCCTTGCCAACTGGCGTCGGGGTTGGGGCCGTCAGTTCCGGGCCTTTGGGCAGCACGTAGAGATACGCATATGCGGCAGCTGGGAGTGCGATGACCAGGGCCGCCGCGACAAACAAGGCAATCTTCAACACCTTCACGACCCACATCCCTCACAGCATTTTTCCAATGCTGCGGATGGCCTCGGGCGGCTGAACGACGTGTGAACGATCAGTTGGGGCTGGCGTGGCCACAATCCATCGCTGGTGCCTGCACGCGGGAATAGCTGCGGCCGATCCAGGCGTTATGTTCGTCTTCCCATGTGGCCTTTGCATGATTGTCGCTAAGGCCAGAGGCGGTCGCGGCCCACGTTCCGACATCGATCATGTAGTCCTTGCCCGTGATGTTCACCGGCTTGGTCTTCGTGTGGTACTCGATGTGGCGATAGACCGGTGCGCAGGGATGCAGCTTCGCCACATCCTCCATCGCGAACGCGACGGCGCGGTGGTCGGGATGATCCTTGGGGTTGAGCGTCTCGTCGAGCTCGGCGATGTGCAGCTTCAAGCCTGAGCCTGCAACGCGCTCGGATTCCACGATCGCATTCAGCGTATCGACCAGATCCTGCCAGCCTTCATAGCGTCCGCTCTGTTCCACCGTGCCGGAGGTTGCCGCGTCACCTGAGCGTAGCCGTGTCAGCGATTCCGGGTGTGGTGTATAGACGGAGCCATTCACGATGTTGCCGTCCGGCAGGCGCAGGAAATACACGACCGCATTGGCGTAGGCGTAGCGCTGCACGCCATGCCCGCCGCGTTCCACTTGAGCGCTGTCCATCCTTGCGCCTTTGCCGATGGATGGATCAGCTGCGTTGGCCATGAAGCGGACAGCACGGAGCGCGCCTTCTTCGCGGGCGAGATAGTAGGGCACGGGCTCGCCCCCGGCGCCCGCGCCTGCATCGCCCGCGGTGACGTGAATGAAGACCGCCTTTTCCTGCGGTTCGTCCATGCCGTGATAGGCTTCGGGGTTCATGAACAGCTGCCAGTCGTCCTGATGGGCGACCGTGAAGATGCTGACCATCGGCGGCGATGGCGCGGGCGGCGCCGTCGGAGCCGACGCACAGGCGCTGGCGAACGCCGCAATGAGACCGCCGGACAAGGCGCGCTTCATCATCTTCTCCCTGTCGCTTTCAGTGATCGATCAGCCAGCCCAGACTTTCGGCTTTTTGCCGATCCAGGGCTGTGCTGCTTCGATCTCATAGGCGAGTTCGAGAAGCAGCTTTTCCGCTCCATTGGCGGCCGAGAACTGGATGCCGACCGGGAGGCCTCCCGTGGTCCAGCCGAGCGGCAGGCTCATGGCGGGCGCGCCCGATATGTTGTGGATCAGCGTGTAGCCGACTTCATGCAGCAAGCGCTCGCGCAGCGTGTCGAACGGCACGTCGCCACGCAGGAAGCCAAGCGGCGAGGGCGGCGACGTAAAGACCGGCGAGATCACGACGTCGAAGCCCTTGATCCACTCGTCATAGGCGGTGGCGGCGGCGAGCAGGCGTGTCTGTAGCGCTTCGATATCGGCTGGCTTCAGCGTCGTGGCATTGGCGGCCATGCGCAGCGTGAAGGGCTCCACCATCGTCTCGTCGGCCTTTTTGCCCAGCAGCTTTTCAACGCCTGCCACGTCCTGCGCCGCGCCCAGCGACCAGTAGGCGAGGAAATCGTCGCCAAACGTCGGCGCGGTCGGCCATTTGGTTGAGCCGGTGATGGTGTGACCCTGCGCTTCAAGCAGTTTGGCTGTCGCCTGCAGGATGCCGGCAACTTCCGCTTCAGGCTCAGCGCCGCCAAAGCCTGTGCTCAACACGCCGACCTTGAGACGCGCCGCGCCGGGCGCGGTGACGAGGCCAACGGCCGGGAATACGGCGGCGGCGCCCGAAGCTTCGCACGCGGCGAAGAAACCAGCTGTGTCACGCACGGTGCGGGAGACGACACCTTGCACCGCGAGATCGAGCGGACGCGCGCCGGGCTGTTCGTCGATCATCCGGCCGCGCGACGGCTTGAGGCCGACAAGGCCGTTGTTCGCGGCGGGGAAGCGGATTGAGCCGCCGCCATCATTGGCGTGCGCCATCGGCACGACGCCCGCAGCGGTCGCAGCAGCAGCGCCGCCTGACGATCCGGCAGTCGAGCGCGTCGTGTCCCACGGGTTTTTCGAGGGCGGGAAGGCGAGCGGTTCGGTGGTTGGCAGGTAGCCATTCTCGGGCGCAGCGGATTTGCCGATGCAGATCAGGCCGGCGGCGAACGTGGCGGCGACGAAGGTGTCGTCCTTTTCGGCAGGAGGCTGGCCAGCCGTCGAGGCCGATCCAAAGCGCGTGACGACGCCGGCGACATTGTCGAGATCCTTGATGAGGAATGGCACGCCCGCGAACGGACCGGCGACAGGCGTCTTCGCCTTCTCACGCGCCATCGCGAACGTGTCGGTGACCATGAAGTTGATCTGCGGTTGCACGGCGTCGGCGCGTTTGATCGCTTCCTCGACAGCTTCGGCGGCGCTGATCTCCTTGTTGCGGATCATGGAGGCAAGTTGCGTTGCATCCGGCAGATCGTGACTGGCTTCTGGCGTTGCAGCCGGAGCCACCGCTGCTGGCGCGCACGCCGCGAGGCCCGTGCCGTAGACCGTCGCCAGAAGGCCCCGCCGTGTCAGCCGCATTCGTCTCTCCCTGAATTTTTCTTTTGCGATTCAATCGCAAGTGACGGCGACAGGCGCAAGCGGCGCCGCTGGGTCAGGGAGGTTTATATTTGCGTGCTGCTGGATGCGATCAGGCGGGCCCGATCAGGTCCCATGCGTTGCCGCTAATGTCTTCAAACACCGCGACCTTGCCATAAGGCTCGCTGCGCGGCGTTTCGCGGAAATGGACGCCTTCGCGCACCATGCGCGCGTGGTCGCGATCGAAGTCGTCTGTCTCAAGAAAAAGGAAAACCCGCCCGCCGGATTGGTTGCCGATCGCCGCTTCTTGTTGGGCGCCCGAAGCCTTCGCGAGCAACAGGGATGCGCCGCGTTTGCCCGGCGGCTCAACGACGACCCAGCGTTTGCCTTTGCCCATGTCGACGTCTTCGGCGAGTTCGAAGCCGAGGCAGCGCGTGAACCATGCGATGGCTTCGTCATAGTCGCGGACGACGAGGGCGAGTTTGGCGATGCGCATTACGAGAGCCCGTGGATGTTGCCGTCGACATCGACGGACATGATCTCGGCGGCGGGCGCGCGGGGCAGGCCGGGCATCGTCATCAGGTCGCCGCAGATCGCCACGACGAAACCTGCGCCGGCGGAGAGGCGCACTTCGCGCACGTCGAGGACATGGCCTTCGGGCGCGCCCAATTTCGTGGGGTCTGTCGAGAAAGAGTACTGCGTCTTGGCGATGCACACGGGCAGGCGGCCAAAGCCTGCATCCTCCCAGCGCTTCAGCTGCGCGATGATTTTCTGCGAGGCTTCGACACGATCGGCGCGATAGATGCGTTTCGCT
>CALMWO010000273.1 GCA_937873805.1 uncultured Hyphomonadaceae bacterium | reverse complement strand
TCCGCCTCAACGACCTCAGCCGTCTCCTGCTCAAGAATGCGGGTAGCCGCGATGTAGGTCAGCGTGAAAGCCGCACTGATGATCGCCAGCGTCATCAACGCCGAAAGGCCGATCACGCGCGCACTGAGTGTCCCCAACCCCAGTCGTCTCGGCATTACGTCGCCGATCGAATGCGATAGCCTTCACCGCGCAAGGTCTCGATCAGCGGCCGCTCGCCCGCCGCATCAATCTTCCGGCGCAGCCGCGAGATGTGAACGTCGACGACATTGGCCTGCGGCTCGAACTGATAGTCCCACACATGGTTGAGCAACATGGTGCGCGTGACAGGCCGACCGGCATTGCGCATCAGGTATTCGAGAATGGCGAACTCGCGCGGCAACAGATCGATTTCACGCGCGCCCCGGAAAGCGCGGCGCTTTTCCAGATCGAGACGCAGGTCATCCACCTTCAACTCTGTCTGCTCGGCGGCTCTCGGATCGCGGCGACGGACAATTGCTTCCAGGCGCGCGAGCAATTCGGAGAATGCGAACGGTTTCACCAGATAATCGTCGCTGCCTGCCTTCAGGCCTTCGACCCGGTGATCGATCTGCCCCAGCGCGGAAAGAATGATGGCAGGGGTCTGCTTGTCTTCGGCGCGCAACGTTTTGAGAACGGTCAGCCCGTCCATCTGCGGCAGCATGCGGTCAAGAATGATGGCGTCGTGCTGGCCGTCGAGCGCAAAGCTCAGGCCTTCCGGTCCCGTTCGGCAGACATCGACGGCGTGGCCTTTTTCCTTGAGGCCCCGCTCGATGAAATCG
Organism: uncultured Hyphomonadaceae bacterium; assembly: GCA_937873805.1. Lineage (GTDB taxonomy): Bacteria > Pseudomonadota > Alphaproteobacteria > Caulobacterales > Hyphomonadaceae > UBA7672. The sequence goes on along the minus strand of CALMWO010000273.1, from coordinate 6,502 downwards.
GCGGTGCGGGCTTCGTCCTCGATCACCAGGATGCGCATGGTCATGAACTTAGGCGCTCCCGGCGTCTATCGGAAGCCTCTTCGTAGGAACAGGCGCGGTCGTTCCGCTCACTTGGGGGACGGACGACGGAACGGCCGCGCCTGCACTTCCCCGGAAGGCGTCAGCCTCCCGAGAAAGGAACTCCAACAAAGAACCTCGTGTCATCGCGCTGCAGCTGCAGAAGGACTGCGTTGCGATTTTGCTTTTTGGCTTCGTCGACTGCCTTTTTCGCGGCGTCCGGCGTGGTGGCGCTGGCCTGGTTCACCTTCACCAGCTTATCGCCAACGCGGATGCCGGCGTCAGCCGCAGGCGAGTTGATCTTCACCGACGAAATCAGGACACCGCCGTCTCCGGCTGTCAGTCCGAGCCCGAGGTCAGACAGGTTCAGCGTGGCGCCGGCGACTGCATCAGGCGTGGCGCTGGCCAGAACCGGCTTCGCGGCGTCATCCTTCAGCGCGTCGATATTGACCTTCAGCGTTTGCGGACGGCCATCGCGCATGATCTTCAGGTCGCGCGTCGTGCCGGCCTTGGTGTCGGCCACAGCGCGGGTGAGGTCTTGCACATGGGCGATCTCGCGTTCGCCGAAGTGCAGGATCACGTCGCCTTCCTTGACGCCCGCCTTCGCGGCCGGGCTGCCATCCGTCACCGACTGAACCATCGCGCCCTTTGTCGAAGCGAGGTTGAGGCTCGATGCAATGTCCTGCGTCACCGGCCCAATGCCCACGCCAAGCCAGCCACGCTCAACCGAGCCGTGCGCGATCAGCTGCGCCACAATACCCTTGGCCATATCGGACGGGATCGAGAAGCCGATGCCGACGTTTCCGCCCGTCGGCGAGTAGATCGCCGAGTTGACGCCAATGACCGATCCGGTCTGATCGAACAGCGGACCGCCGCTATTGCCCTGGTTGATCGGGGCATCGACCTGGATGAAGTCATCATACTGGCCGGAGTTGATGTTGCGGCCGCGCGCCGAGACGATACCCGCCGTCACGGTATTGCCGAGACCGAAGGGCGATCCGACAGCAAACACGCTATCGCCCGGACGGGCATTTGTGCTGGCGCCCCACGGCAGGCCACGTGGAATGTTGTTGCCGCTGACTTTCAGAACAGCGAGGTCGGTCTTCGGATCCGTGCCGACCAGCGTGCCGATCAGCTCGCGCCCATCCTCAAGCACCACGGTCATCTTCTTGGCGTCGTCGACAACGTGATTGTTGGTGACGATGTACCCGCCCTCGATGAAGAAGCCCGAGCCCGAACCGAACCGGTCAGGCGCTTCGCCCTGCTGGCCCTGCCCCTGGCCGGGCGCGCCATTGCCGAAGAACTCCTCGAAAGGCGTTCCCTCGAACGGGTTGCGTCCATTGAACTGTGATTTCTGCACCGGGCTGGACGAGCGCACCTGGATCTGGACGACCGAGGGCGACACCGCCGCCACCAGATCAGCAAGGTTGGGCAGGTTGCCCCAGCGCGCCTGCTGGCTCATCGCCGGAAGGGCAAGCTGCGCCGCAGCAGGGGCTGCCAGCGACGCACTATGATTGAACAGCGCGAAGGATGGTGCTGCGAGCGCGAGCGCTCCAAGGCTCACCCCGGCAATCAACCCGCCCGTCGCGCCAATGATCGTTCCACGCTTCATTTTGGTCTCCGTGTCGGCCCCGAATTTCAAGCACAATAGATCGGTGCAGACTGTTGTTACGCAAGAGAGAGCGCCACGAACATGAAACGGGTCTGTCCCGAACATTAACTCGGCGCCGATAGCGGCACTTTAGCCTTGTGAATGTGGACTTTTCCGGGCGGATTTCACGTCAACGCCATGGCGGAAAAGCCGCTTCACCACACAAGCCTTTGACTCTGCTCGAAACAGCTCGCCAACCGCCGAACATGGATCAGCTTCAGCTCCTGAAGCCGTTTTTCATGTGCGTCCCGTCGCAGAACGGCTTGTTGGCGGAACCGCCACACCGGCACAGCATCGCGCTCTGCACCCGCGCCACCACCCGGCCCGTACCCGCCGTTATCTCCAGATTGCCCCGCACCTTGAGCGGGCCATCCGTCTGCGGGTCGATCGCCAGCGGACCATCCCGCACGGCCAGCATGTCCGCCTTGCCCGTCGGCGGCTCGCCGGAAGCGTCGAAATTGATCTCGTGATGCGAGCCATCGCAGAACGGCTTGTTCTTGGAAGCCCCGCACCGGCACAGCGTCATGCGGAAACCCTGGCGCTTGCCGTCCAGCACGATGTCGCCCCGCACCGCATAGGGGCCGCCCTCGCGGATGGCTGTCAGATTGACCGGCGGCGGCGCTTCCTCTGGCCGACCGTCATTCCTGCGATAGCGGATGGCGCCCGACGGGCAGACCTCTGCGATCGCGACCAGCTTTTCGGCATCCATCGTATTGGGGTGAATCCACGGACCGACGACATTGGCGAGAAAGACAGTCGGCGCGCCGGTCACGCACTGGCGAGAGTGGATGCAGCGCTTGCCCTCGTAATCGATGGTGATCTTCTCGCCGACCACGGTCTCGATACCGTCAACCTTGGTGGTTTCCTCATTGCCGACCGCCCCAGCTGCAACCGGCGGCGGCGCAGCCGGCAGAGGATCGCCCGCGCTTGCAAAGAGGTTCGCCGCGCGCTTGGCCAGATCAGACAGCAGTTTCGCAGCGCCTACCGCCCTCGCCTCGCCATCCCGCGCCATCACGCCTGCAGCCGCCGCAAATTCCTCCAGCCGCTCAATGAAGAACCGTCGCGCCGCAGGTCCGCGCGCGAACGGCGCTGAATCCCGCAAGGCCGTGAAGCTCATCCCCGCATTGCAGCCGGGGTTGGACGGTCCAGCCGGCAACCGCGCAGCCCGCTCACCCAGCAGGGTGCAGGCCCGCATCAGCGCAATCCCCAGATCAAGCGCCACGCCTTTCTCGGGATTCGGCCGCGGGATCGCATACGCATACCCCATCAGGCGGAGCATCAACTGGTAACAGGAGTTGGCCAGGTCGACCGTCGCGATCGCTTCGGCGTTCTCCAGCCAGACCTTGCCAGCCGGCGTCGGCGGCTTGCGCAACACGGGATTGGTCGCAGCGAGGTGAGCGGGCGTGAAAGCAGGGTTCGCCGCCTTCAGCTTGCGGTACTCGGCGCGGATGGCCGCGAACCGTTGAAAGTGTGAATCCTCGGAATCCGCTGAAGCGCCCTCGCCCTGCGTGACGATCGCATCAAACGCCTGCAGCGCCGTCTTGAGGCACAGCACCGGCTTTGCGCCTCCCAGATCCAGCTCCGCCGCTGAAAGCTGCAGCGCGGGATCGCCGCAGAAGGCATTGGTCTCGCCATGCTGGGCGGAGAACGTCCGCAGGACCTGGCCGATATGCTCATAGAAGACGCCCACGGTCTCATAATCGACCGGCATGGGCGTCAGCCGCCCGCGCTGGCCCGTGTCGCGTGTGAAAATCCGCTCCGGCGCAAATCCCTCGCCTTCCGGCTCCTGCGACCCGATTGGACGTTCGAGATGGACGAAGTGCTGGAGAACATCCTCGTTGAACGGCGCCAGCTTCACGACGATGCCAGCCGGCAGATACCCTACATCAAGAGGAAAGTTTGGTCGTCCGAACCGCGGCTGGCCGCCCAGCGCCGCGGTGATGTTCCATACAGCCGCCAGATGGCCCATTTCCTCGATGGCGACTTGCGTGATCTGCCTGCGCCAGCGTCCGACCGCGTCGGCTTCAATCTCTGACAGCCCCTCATCCGCCGACTTCAGGCTGAAGGCGGCATAGAGGTAAGTACACATCAGGTTGTGTTCGAGTTCGGCCGCCTCATAGAGCGAATGGATCAACTGTTCCCGGCTTGGTGCGCCTTCCACAACTCCGTCGGCCATCTCACCCTCGTCTTGTTTTGACGAAGCTTATGCCTGGCCACCCGTGGCGGCTACTGCCCGAACGTGTCAGATCGTGGGTGACTTACCCTGCTGCGCGGCTGGAAGGCAGATTATGCGCAGGCGCTGACGAAAGGCGCAGGGGCCTTAAGCCACCTTCTCTTCCGGCCAGCCGCCAATGGGCGGCGCGTCGAACAGGCTTGGCGGCACGAACTCTTCGCGGAACCACGGATTTTTCCGGCGATCGAAGATGTCCCGCATCCATGTGACAACAGTGCGAATGCGCGGCACGCGTCGCGCGCTCTCATGGAAGCTCAGCCAGACCTTGACCGACGCCAGAGGCGGGATCGGCAGCGCGACGAGGCGGCCATCCAATCTGCTCGCATAACTCGGCATAACAGCTATTCCCGCGCCTGCCGCCGTCGCATTCAGCAGGGAAGCCGAGCAATCGGTGAGAATCGTGGGCTCAACCAGCCCGGCAATCTGCGCCGTCTTGTCTTTCCAGCCGGGATTCTCGGTGTAGTGCGTGTGATTGAGGATGCGGTGCTGCCCCACGTCCAGCATCCCGGCAGGCGAGCCATACGTCGCGATGTAGTCCCGGCTCGAGAATGCGCAGTAGTGCAGCGTTGCAACGGGGAACGAAATTACTTCCGCCTGCTTCGGTTGCTCGAACCCGACGACCACATCGGCATACCCCTGTCCTTGCTTGGGCAGATTCCGGTCCGACAGTATCGAGAGGCGGAGTCCGGGATGTTCCGCAAGGAAACCTCCAAGGAAGGGGGTGATGCAGTAAGCAAGCACGCCGTCATTGGACCAGATCTTCACTTCACCTTGTGTCTTCGTCTCGTGTCCCTTGAGTGTGTTCTCCAGAGACTGACTTGCACGCATCATGGTGGTGACATGATCGAGCGCTTCAGCGCCCGCTTCTGTCAACTGAATACCGGTCGGAGACCGCTCCAGAAGGCGCGCGCCAAGTCTTAATTCGAGTTGCCCGAGACGTTTCGAAATCGCAGACTGCGTAACGCCCATCTGTTCGGCTGCAGCATTCATCGAGCCGGCGGTGGCAACTGCATAGAAGGTGCGCAGGTCGGACCAGTCGACCAGCTCACGGACCAGCCGTTCGCTTCCATCTTTGGTCGTCATAGCCGGTGTGCCCAAATGGTTGAAGCGCCACCCTCCAGTTTGTGGTCAAAGGTTAGCAAGAGATTAAAAAACAACGGCGGTTGGGAAATGGTGATGGTTCTGGACGACGCGCGCTCAGCGCTGCGCTCACTCGGGGGCGAGCGATTGCATCCCCGCTACATGTCAGGCGCGTCCGAAGCGATGATGGCTTCGGTGAAGCTGCACCACGCGACCAGCGAACAGGACTTCGCTGACGTCCACGCGCTGGCCGTCGCCGAACTCGGGCCGGGCCTCGCCTCGCTGGCGGAAATCAAGCGCGTCGACGCCCTGACGAACGCGGCGATCTGGGTCGTCCGCCGCAATGGCGCGGTCACCGGCTTCCTCGCCCCGCTGGCCCTCACCAGCGCCGGCGTCGCCGCTCTCGTGGACGGGTCGTTCAACGCCGCGAACATCGACCAGAAATGGGTCGCCCGGATGGGTGAGCCGCTCGCTGGCTTCTACTGCTGGTGCTACGCTGGCAAGGATCAGGTCAGCCGTGGCGCGCTCGTCCTCGCCCTCCGCACCCTGATCGACAAACATTTCCCCGACCTCCCCTTCTTCGGGAAGGATTCGACCGCCGCCGGCGCAAAGATCATGCGCCATCTCGGCTTCTTCCCCTTTGATGGCGTTGAACACCTGTTCTGGCGCTGCCGCACCGTGATGGATGCCGCCTGATGATGGCCGTTAAGAACAACCACCAGCGTAACGACCTCTGCGTCGAGATCGTTCGAGACCTGGCCGACTTCATGAAAGTCGTGGCCATCCGCGCGTCCGTGTTCCTCGCCGAACAGGACTGCCCCTATGACGAGGAGTTCGACAACAACGATCTCTCCTCGCTGCATCTTATCGCCTACCTGCGTGGTGAGCCGGTGGCGACCTTGCGCATCCGCTTCTTTGCGGGTTTCGCCAAGATCGAGCGCGTCTGTGTGATGAAGCACGTACGCGGTGGAGCCTTGGTGAAGCTGATGATCGAAACCGCTGTCGATGTCATCGCGCGCAAGGGCTACACCCACGCCATCGGCTACATCCAGAAGCGACTCGTTCCGTTCTGGAAGCAGCTTGGCTTCCTGCCGCGCGAAGGCCGCGAGGGCTTCCGCTTCTCCGACTACGATTATGTCGAGTGCGAACGCCAGCTCGCCGTCCGTCACGACGCGATCACCATCGACAGCGACCCGTATGTCGTCATGCGCCCCGAAGGCGAATGGGACCACGAGAACGTGCTCGACCGGTCAGCCCAGCGCCCAGCGGTCGCATAGCTCATGACAAATCCCGCGTGTCGCCTTCTGTGCATCGACCTCCAGGTCGATGCAGTACCCGGCTGTGAGCCGGAAGCATCGTCGATCTTCGGCGCGCGTCAGCTCCTGACGCTCGGCCGCCGCCTCGGCTGGTCTATCGCGCATGCGCGACGCCGCACGCAGGTGGTCATCCGCTCGCGCAATGGCGCTCAGTCGGGTCTCAAC
>CALMWO010000272.1 GCA_937873805.1 uncultured Hyphomonadaceae bacterium | reverse complement strand
GACAGCAAGATCCTCGGGTCGAGCCCGAGGATGACGCTGTGGGTTTGGCTTGCGGTGGCGAGCAAGCTCTCTCCGCCGTGTCCCCCGCGAAGGCGGGGGTCCAGTGGCGCGCTTTGCGCTCTTTCCGGGTGGGACTGGATCCCCGCCTTCGCGGGGAACGCGTGAACAGGGTTCACGCTTGCAGAGAGCGCGGCGGGCGGTTGCGGGTTAGAGAATGTACTTCGACAGATCCTTGTCGCCTGCCATGCGCTCGACCTTTTCGCGCACATAGGCGCCGGTGATGCGGAAGGTTTCGCCGTTGCGGTCTGATGCGGTGAAGCTGATTTCGTCGAGCACGCGTTCGATGACGGTGTGAAGGCGGCGGGCGCCGATGTTTTCGACTGACTCGTTCACCTGCACGGCGATATCGGCGATGGCTTCGATGGCGTCGGGGTCGAAGGCGAGATCGACGCCTTCGGTTTTCATCAGCGCGATGTACTGCGTGATGAGGTTGGCTTCCGGTTCGGTGAGGATGCGGCGGAAATCGTCGCGCGAGAGGGCTTTCAGTTCGACGCGGATCGGAAGGCGGCCCTGCAGTTCGGGCAGCAGGTCCGATGGCTTGGCGACGTGGAAGGCGCCTGAGGCGATGAACAGGATGTAGTCGGTTTTCACCGGGCCGTGCTTGGTGGACACCGTTGTGCCTTCGATCAACGGAAGAAGATCGCGCTGCACGCCTTCGCGCGAAACATCTGCGCCTGCCCGTTCGGAGCGCGAGGCAATCTTGTCGATCTCATCCAGGAAGACGATGCCGTCTTCTTCCGTGACGCGCAGCGCCTCGCGCGTGACGGCGTCGTTATCAAGCAGCTTGTCGGATTCTTCCTGGACAAGCGGCTTGTGCGCTTCCTTCACTGTGGTGCGCACGCGTTTCGTTCTTCCCCCGAAACTCTTCGACAGCAGGTCTGACAGATTGACCATGCCGATGCCTGAGCCTGGCTGGCCCGGAATGTCGAAGCCGCCGAGCGGGGATGCGTTGTCGGCGACATCGACCTCGATCTCCTTGTCGTCGAGCGTGCCTGCCCTGAGTTTGACGCGGAAGCTTTCGCGCGTGGCGGGCTGGGCCGTGGCGCCGACGAGGGCGTTGAGCACGCGTTCTTCGGCGGCGGCTTCGGCCTTGGCGAGCACATCCTTGCGGCGGCGTTCGCGCACCATGCCGATGGAAATCTCGACGAGATCGCGGATGATCTGTTCGACGTCGCGGCCGACATAGCCGACCTCGGTGAACTTGGTGGCTTCGACTTTCAGGAATGGCGCTTTGGCGAGCTTCGCGAGACGTCGCGAGATTTCGGTTTTCCCGACGCCGGTGGGGCCGATCATCAGGATGTTTTTTGGCGTCACTTCCTCGCGCAACGCGTCGGACAGCTGCTTGCGGCGCCAGCGGCTGCGCAGGGCAAGCGCTACGGCGCGCTTGGCCTCGGGCTGGCCGACGATGAAGCGGTCAAGCTCGGAGACGATTTCGCGCGGGGTGAATTCGGACATGGATTCTCTGATGACAACTCAGGCATGAGCTAGGAAGGCGGAAGGCACTTCGCTAGCTCATGCCTGCTCATGTCATCAAGCTAGTTCTTCTCAGGCAGGTTCCGGCGGGAAGATGCGGCCGAGTGTCCCCTCCTGCGGGAACACTTTCAGGATGCCGCGGCGGGCCGTGCGCCAGCCGCCGCCGAGCAGAACGATTGCGCCGCCGATGATCAGCGCCGTCAGCATCAGCGTGTTGACGCCGCCGCCGCCCAGTTCGTTGACCAGGAACCACAGCGATGTCGCGAAGGTGACGAGACCCGAGACGATCAGCGCGCGGCGGTTCAAGGCAAGCGATAGAAGGGCGAAGGCGACCAGCACGAACAGCATCACCGTGGCGTCGGTCATGCTGGCCGGAGCGAAGCCTGAGCCGAGCAGCAGGCCGCGCATGCCGAGGATGATCTGCGGCGCGGCCGCCATATGCAGCCAGAACGCGTGATCCGACGAGCGCGTCGAGCGTGTGGGATCTTTCATGTCGAAGGCGATTGCCGTGGCGAGCGTGCCGATGCCGATGGTCAGCATGGCTGCACCGCTGCCGATCTGGCCGATGCCGGCGATCTGCGCGACGGCCGTGTAGAACAGACCGGCGACGGCGCCCGCAAGCAGGAAGAGCGAGAACGGCAGGCGGAAGCGCCAGAAGATCGCGCCGGCGGCGATGGCTGCGGCGGCGAAACCGGCATAGCTGATGCCGGTCACGATCTGCCACGCATCCACTTCACGATCCATTTGCGCAGCTGTCGTGATGGGATCGATGAAGAAGCTGGCGACGCCGGCGCCGAGGATGGCGGACGCCCAGACGATGGCGACAGACAGCGCCATGGATGGCAGGAGCAGACGGCGCTTGCCGCTGAAATATTCCGCCAGCAGCCAGGCGCCGACGATGAGCGGGATCGGCGAGATAATGATGGCGAGCCTCAGACGATCTGCCAGCGCGGTCGCGTCGGCGAGCGAAGCAGGTTCCGAAATGGCGGACAGGCCGAGCACGTTGGTGACGGCGATGGCCGACAGGAAGCCCAGCCCCGTCATCAGCACGACGATGCCGATGGTGAGGAAGACATCGTTGAAATTCGAGAGGAAGCGCAGGTTTTCCGGATCGAGCATGCGCTCCGGGTCGTTGCGCGCCTTGAGGAAGGCTTCGAGGCGCTTGGCGCCATCGTCGCTTATCGCGCCAGCCTCGACGGCTGCGCGTATGTCTGTCTTGTCAAACATCCAGGGTCTCCAGGACGAAGTTGCTGTTTGTGTAGACGCAGACTTCGGCCGCGATCGTCATCGCTTTGCGTGCGATCTTTTCGGCGTCGTCTTCGTACTCATACAGCGCTCGTGCGGCGGACAGCGCATAATTGCCCCCTGAACCAATGGCCGCGATCGGATGCTCCGGCTCGAGCACGTCGCCCCTGCCCGTGATGACGAGCAGAGAAGTCGCGTCGCCCACGATGATGAGCGCCTCGAGGTTGCGGAGGTATTTGTCAGTGCGCCAGTCCTTCGCGAGTTCCACGGCGGCGCGCTGGAGATTGCCGGGGAAGCGTTCGAGTTTTTGCTCAAGACGCTCGAAGAGCGTGAAGGCGTCTGCGGTCGCTCCGGCGAAGCCTGCGAGGATCTCACCCTTCTCGCCGATGCGCCGGACCTTGCGGGCGTTGCCCTTCATGACGGTCTGTCCCATCGACACCTGGCCGTCGCCCATGACGACGAGCTTGCGCCCCTTCTTCACGGCGAGAATGGTGGTTGAGTGCCAAGTGGGTTCCGACGACATGAGTACGCTTCCTGACCGTTGAGCAGTCTATGTCGTGCGGTCCGCGCCAACAAGCAAATTTATCGACTTTCGATATGTGACTTGCAGGGAAAGTGCCGGCCGTGGAGCAGCGGCGGGCTAAATTGTCGTTCAGATTCAGGAGATTGGTTCGCTATGCGTCTATCTGGGCAGATCATCTGGATCGCCGGCGTCATGGGCCTGACGGCGTTTCTGAGCGGGTGCGGAGACAAAGTGGAGGCGCCGAAGGCCGGGGAAACGCCGGCTGTGGCGGCGGCTTCAGCCTCGGATGCGATCGCGGCGATGAAGGTGGTTTTCCCGGAGGCGGATGCGAAGGGCGAAGTTCCGGTCCCGGCTGCTGGCGATCGGCCAGCGCGGGTCGAGCGGCCGGTGGCGATGATCGCAGGCT
>CALMWO010000271.1 GCA_937873805.1 uncultured Hyphomonadaceae bacterium | reverse complement strand
ACTGACTTTGCGGAAACGCGAAAGTTGGCGACGCGTTTCACTTCAGAGTTGCGCGCCCTCTCCAGAATGTGGATAGATTGTCCCACTGGGTATACGATCAGAGGTTGGGGGCTTTTCTGTTCGACGGGGATGGGACCGCGCGCATCAGGCGTGCGGACGATGATCATTTTTCGGCTGCAGCAAACGAGACATTCGCGCGCCGATTAGCGGATGCGCGGGCGTTCGGCGCGGCGAGCGAAGGCCTATCGTCTGCGCGGCCCGACCTGTGCGCACGATCCGGCCTGACAATCGCTCAACGCGCTGTCGGCTGGCTATTCGCTATCGGTTTTGCCGGCCTGTTGCTGATGGCGACCTCGGCAACGCTCGCTGCCTCTGCCATCGTGCTTGGGTTGCTTTTCGGCTTCCTGATCGGCTTGCGCATACTCGCGGCGCTGTCGGCCCTGCTCTGGCGCAAGCCTCCGGGCAGCGAGCGCATCGCTGACGATCAACTTTCGGTCCTGACAATCCTGATCCCGCTGCTGCGCGAGGAAGCAAGCGTCGTGCGTGCGCTGGTCGATGCGATTGCACGCCTCGACTATCCACCCGACAGGCTGGACGTGAAAATCCTCGTCGAAGCCGACGACGGCAAGACGATCCGCGCCGTTCTTGAGGCCGGCCTTCCTGCCTGGTTTGAAGTCATTCCGGTGCCGCCCGGCGAGCCGCGCACCAAGCCGAAAGCGCTCAACTACGGACTTGCTTCGGCGCGGGGGGAGTTCATCGCCGTTTTCGATGCGGAAGATCGCCCTTCTACCGAGCAGCCGCGCGCGGCGATGGCTGCGTTCCGATCAGGCGGCAAATCGCTGGCCGTCGTGCAGGCGCCGCTGCTGATCCACAATGGGCGGGATGGATGGCTCGCGCGGCAGTTCCAGATCGAATACGCCATCCACTTCAACGTATGGCTGCCCTTCCTCGCACGCCTTGGCCTGCCGCTGGCGCTGGGCGGAACCAGCAACTATTTCCGCCGTGATCGCCTGGAAGCGGCAGGCGGCTGGGATGCGTGGAATGTGACAGAGGACGCCGATATCGGGTTGCGTCTGGCGCGATTTGGCGGCGAAGCCCGCATGATTTCGCCGCCGACACTGGAGGAAGCGCCTTCGCGGCTGGGGCCGTGGATGAACCAGCGTACGCGCTGGATGAAAGGCCATCTGCAGACTTGGCTTGTCCTGATGCGCAAGCCATTCAGGGCAACCCGCGAGATGGGTGTCGTGCGCTTTTTCGCAACGCAACTCACGCTTGGCGGGGCGCTTGTCGCCTCTGCCCTTCATGCGCCCCTTCTGCTCTGGCTGCCGTTCGGCATTTTTCTCGGCGGAATGGCGCCGTGGCAGTTCGCGCTGTTCGCAGCCGGCTATGCGAGCACGATCTTCGCGGCGTTCGCTGCCGACAAGCAAGGCGCCAGAGCATGGGCCATCCTCAGTCCGCTGTACTGGCCGCTGCAATCGTACGCGATGCTGCGCGCGCTGATCGAGATGAAGCAACGCCCGCATTTCTGGGCGAAGACGCCGCACCATATCGCCGAACTCACGCCGATCGACATTCGGACGTCAGCACCTGAACCCGGCCCGCGCACCGACAATGTGATCCAGCTGGAATTCCGTTTCGATGCGCCGGAGAACGCCGATCCGCGCTGAAAGGTCCTATCTGCAGCTGTCCGACCCAGCTTGCCCATACGCGCGGCGCGCGCCATTTCTGCCAGCATGGAAATGGCTGCAACAATCGCGATCCTGGCCGTCTGCGTCGCAGCGATGGTTTTCGCTGGATGGAAGTCTGGGCGACCGCGCAAGGACACCCACAAGACGCAATGGATTTCCTGGCCGCTGATGACTGTTCTGGCGGGGGCGGCCGTGATGTTCGCGCTGGTCCATCTGGTCAACCTGATGGGCTTTCACACGGGCGCAAATGCTGCGCAGAAATACCGGCTGTAAGCGGGGCGATTGACCCATTGCTCCTGCCTCGGTAGCCCTGTCTGACAAGATAGAAACGTGCTCCGGGAAACTGACGATGGCCGATCTGGAACAATTCCGCGCCGAAACCCGTGCCTGGCTGGAGGCGAACTGCCCGGCCTCGATGCGCACGCCGATGGTCGAGGAAGAGGTCGTCTGGGGCGGCCGCAACCAGAAATTCGTCAACCCGGATTCGAAAGTCTGGCTGGATCGCATGGTCGCCAAGGGCTGGACCGCGCCTGCATGGCCGAAGGAGTACGGCGGCGGCGGACTTTCCAAGGGCGAGGCGATCATCCTCGATCAGGAGATGAAGCGCATCAATGCGCGCTCGCCGCTGGCTTCGTTCGGCATCTGGATGCTTGGGCCGGTGCTGCTCGAATACGCCAATGAAGAGCAGAAGAAGAAATTCCTCCCTGATATCGTCGCAGGCAAGACGCGCTGGTGCCAGGGCTATTCCGAACCGGGCGCGGGCTCCGACCTCGCCTCGCTGCAGACGAAATGCGAGGACAAGGGCGATCATTGGCTGATCAACGGCTCCAAGATCTGGACGTCCTACGCCAACCATGCCGACTGGATCTTCTGCCTCGTGCGCACCGATTTCACGAAGAAGCATGAAGGCATCTCGTTCGTCCTGTTCGACATGACGACGTCTGGCGTCGAGACGCGGCCGATCCTGCTGATCTCGGGCTCGTCGCCATTCTGCGAGACGTTCTTCACGGATGTGAAAGTGCCGAAAGACCAACTCGTCGGCACGCCCGGCAAGGGTTGGGATATCGCCAAGCGCCTGCTACAGTATGAGCGTCAGAACATTTCGGCGACCGGTTTCGGCGCCGATCGCAGTTCGGGCCCGACGCTCGCCGATATTGCGAAGAAGTATGTCGGCACGAAAGACGGTATCATTGCTGATGGCGACCTGCGGGCGCGTGTGACGAAGCAGATGATGTATGAGCAGGCCTTCATGCTCACCATCCAGCGCAATACAGAGCTGGCCAAGGCCGGCGCCGATGTTGGGCCCGCCACGTCGATCATCAAATACGCCGCCGCCAAGATGAACCAGACCAAGACCGAGCTTCAGGTCGAGGCCATGGGTCACCAGGGTCTCGGCTGGGAAGGCGAAGGCTTCAAGACCGGCGAAGTCATGTCGACCCGCGCCATGCTGCGCGCCAAGGGCAACTCGATCGAAGGCGGCACG
>CALMWO010000270.1 GCA_937873805.1 uncultured Hyphomonadaceae bacterium | reverse complement strand
CTCGACCACCAGCGTGTCGCCTTCCCACCAGCCAATGGAATCGCCCATCCATCGCCGCATCTGTGGCGGCAATCGCGGCGCACCGTTCAGACGAACCACGCGAACGTCCCGGTTCTGCTCCATCGAGATCACGAGATGATCCGGCGTCTGCACGATCTGATAGTTCGCGTTATAGCGCGGCACGAAAAGCGGCGCGCCCGTCGCGCCCGAACCTCCAACGAGACAACGCTCCGTCGAAGGCCGCGCCTCGGGACCGTCGAACCCGGTCATCACAGCGGCCTGCAACGCGCGCAGCTTTGCTCGCCCTGCCTCGCTGTAGGGCATTTTCCCGTTGGCCGGATCGACAATCAGGGACGTACGGATCTCGCCATTGATCCGCGTCATGTGCGGACTGAATTCCCACCACTCAGACCCGCGCGCGCCAACGCCATCGCTGGTATCCGACGTGAAGGCCTCGGTGCTCGTTTTCACGAACGCAGCTTCGCGCTCTTCGGTTGTGGTCAGCCCGTCAAAGGCCGGCGGCCGCTCAAGCGGCGTCGCCGTCAGCGTCGTCCACACACCCTGAAGATCACGCACGCCAAACGAGGTTTGCGACGCCTTGCCCGCGTCCTGCGCACCAGCCGGCGCACCGAACACAAAACACACCGCAAGCAACGATCCACCGATCCTCATGCCCAAGGGCTAGCACGGTGATTTGGTCCAGCAAGACGTGTGCGCCCTAATCCGAGATTGATTGTCCGCGACGATTACGCTTTTCATCCCGTATGACCCTTCCGCCAGACCGCATTCCCGTCATCGCCGGCATTGGCGAGATCACTGACTGCTCGAAGGAATTCGCTGCGGCGCTTGAACCCCTCAGCCTCATGGCCGAAGCGGCGCGGCGAGCTGATGCCGAAACGCGCGGTCTCCTGTGTGATGTGGACTCGGTTGATATCGTCGGACTGGTCAGCTGGCGCTACGAGAGCCCCACCGCCGAGCTCAGCGCCGTGCTGGGCGTTCAGCCCAGGCGCGCCGTCTATGGCGACGTTGGCGGCGAAAGCCCCGTGCGCTTCCTCCACGAAGCCGCACAACGCATCGCCCGTGGCGAGAGCGACACAGCCCTCGTGCTCGGAGCGGAGGCGCAATACGCCGTCAACAATGCCAAGCGCGCCAACGCCGAACTCCCGTGGACGCCCTACGCGGTCAATGCCCCACGCTTCAGACGCGCCGCCGACTATGTTCATCCGCTGGCGATCCGCATGGGTGTGGCTTGGCCGGTGAATGTCTATCCGTTCTACGAAATCGCTGCGGCCCACGCCTGGGGACAGACGCCCGCGCAGGCGCAGGAAGAAACCGGCCGCATCTGGTCAGCCTATTCAAAAGTCGCAGCGGAAAATCCATACGCATGGCTGCCGAAGGCGCTCACCCCGACAGACATCACCACGCCCACGGCTGACAACCGCTACATCTCCTGGCCCTACACAAAGCGCATGGTCGCCAACCCGAACGTGAACCAGGGTGCGGCGGTCATCATCACGTCGCTGGCAAAGGCGCGCGCCGCAGGCGTCCCCGAAGACCAACTCGTCTTCTTCGGCCTCGGCGGCTTCGCCAACGAGCGGCGCGGCTGGCTATCGCGCGACAATTATCGCCACAGCATGGCGCAGCATGTCCTGCTCGAAACCATGCTCGCCCGCCACGATGGCAGAGCGTTCGATGCGCTCGAGCTTTATTCGTGTTTCCCCATCGTGCCGAAACTGGCGCAACGCACACTCAACCTGGCGTCTTCATTCGAGCCCACAGTCACCGGCGGCCTCAGCTTCTTTGGCGCCCCCTTGAACAACCACATGACCCACGCCGCGTGCGCGATGGTCCGGCGCATCCGCGACGGCGCGCGCAACGGCCTGCTCTATGGACAAGGCGAGTTCGTCACCAAGCATTACGGGCTCACCCTAGCCAACGAGCCCGTCACCACCAATGGCACGCACGACATCACCGAAGACGCGCATATCCAGCGGCTTGCCGACCCAAGGCTTGGAGACATCCGCCCGGTCGATGAAACGCCAAACGGCTTGGCCGAACTCGAGACCTTCACTGTCATCTACGATCATGCTGGTCAGCCGACCCACGCCGTCATTCTCGCCAGAATGCCCGGCGGCGCGCGAACAGTTGCGCGCTCATCCAACCCCGACGAGATTGCTTTCCTCACGAAACCAGACCGCTTCCCAGTCGGCGCCGAGGGCCACATTCACACCGGCCCCGACGGCCTGCCCGAATGGCGCGTTCACGCATGATCTATCTTGCGTGATCCACGCCCCCTCGCCTCTCGCGCGCGTCATGCTATGTCTGCCCCCACATCCAAGGGAGATATCCATGCGCTTCGCCAGCTTCGCCGCCGCTTCCGCTCTCGCGCTGACCCTTGCCGCCTGCAATGATGGCGCCCCCGCCGCTCCAGCGCCCGATCCGGCCGCTGCCGCCGCCACGACAGACGCCGCGGTTGCTGAAGCGCTCGCCAAACGCGACGCAGACGCGACCGCCCTTCACGCAGACGCTGGCCCCGCCGTCTACTTCGTCAACCTGCGCGATGGCATGACCGTGCCGCAGTCCTTCCGCGTCGTCTTCGGCGCGTATGGCATCGGCGTCGCGCCTGCCCTGGTCGACAAGCCGAACACTGGCCACCACCACCTTCTCATCGACACGGAGATGACGGCTGAGGAGATGCAGTTCGCAATCCCGAACGACGCCCAGCACATGCATTTCGGCGGCGGCCAGACGGAAGTCGTCCTTCAGCTCGGGCCGGGCCAGCACACGCTCCAGCTCGCCTTCGGCGACATGAACCACGAGCTGCACAAGCCCGCGCACATCATGTCGCAAAAAATCACGCTCAACGTTCAGTAGCGGGGCGGCTTCCAGGACTGGCGAAACCGTGATTACCGGCGGCTCGGCGGCGCAGCCGCCGGACTTGCCTTGCGCCCGGCAGAGGCCACATCTGAAGCCATGAACCATATACGTACTTTCATGCTTCTGGCCGCCATGACGGCCCTGTTCGTCGGCGTGGGCTACCTCATCGGCGGTCCGACCGGCATGGCTGTCGCCCTCGCCTTTGCCTTGGTCGGCAACCTCATCAGCTACTGGAACGCCGACAAGATCGTGCTCTCCATGTACAAGGCGCAGGAGGTGCAGGCCGACCACCCCGACGCCCGTGTCCGCACCTACACCAGCGACGTTCGCGAAATGGCCCAGCGCGCCGGCATGCCTGTGCCGAAGATCACCATCATCGAAGGCGACCAGCCGAACGCCTTTGCTACCGGCCGTGACCCCTCCCACGCCGCCGTCGCCGCCACCACTGGGCTGCTCACAATGCTCGACCGCCGCGAAATCCGCGCCGTGATGGGTCACGAACTGGCGCACGTGAAAAACCGCGACACGCTGACAATGACGGTCACCGCCACCATCGCCGGCGCCATATCGGCCCTCGCCAACTTCGCCTTCTTCTTCGGCGGCAATAACCGCGAACGTCCCGGCGGCTTCATTGGCGTCATCGCCATCATGATCCTCGCCCCCATGGCCGCCGCCCTCGTGCAGATGGCGATCAGCCGTGGCCGCGAATACGAGGCCGACGCAGGCGGCGCTGAAATCTCCGGCGACCCGCAGGCGCTCGCGTCCGCTCTGCAGAAGATCGACGCCTACGCCCGTGGCGGCCGCGTGAACATCAATGCCGAACGCAACCCCGCGACAGCGCATATGTTCATCATCAACCCCCTTAACGGCCACGGCGCCGACAACCTGTTCTCGACCCATCCCTCGACCAGCAACCGCGTCGCCGCCCTCACCGCGCGCTTCGGCGGCAAGCATGCCGCGCCGGCACAGCCGGAGGAGCTGGTCTCCCCGCGCCGCAATCGCCCGCAAGGCCCGTGGGATCAGCCGCAATCCCGCAAGCCCGGCCCCTGGGGCTGAGCTCCCGGCTCTGGACTTCCGCTGAAAACCACGGCCCATGTCAGATCAACGATCCGACATCCGTGGGGACCTGCATGAAACGCTTCGCCGCCTCGCTGGCAATCATCGCGCTTGCCGCCTGCACGCCACAGCAATCCGCCACGGGCCCGGAAGCGGTGGTCACCGCGATTTACGAGCCGATCGCGAAAAGCAAAGGCGAAGCGGGGACGCCGATCGAGTCAATTCCCATGACGACCGAGCTGAGAGATCTCGTGAACCAGGCTGAAGCCGCCGCAGCTGGCAATGAGCCTGTCATCGATG
>CALMWO010000269.1 GCA_937873805.1 uncultured Hyphomonadaceae bacterium | reverse complement strand
TCCGAGCTGCTGGCGGATTCAGACCTGCTGTTGCTTGTAACGCTGCATTATTTCCGGCTGGTGCGGCGGGGGTTCAACCAGTCGGCCTGGCTGGCGGCGGCGCTGTCGCGGGCGAGCGGGGTGAAGCTGTCGGTCGACGTATTGAAGCGGGTGAAGGCGACGCCGATCCAGGGCGGGCTTTCGGCGGACGGGCGGCGGCGGAATGTGCAGGGGGCGTTCAAGGTTCGCCGCTCCCGGGAGGGTTTGGTGAAGGGGCAGAAAATCTTGCTGGTCGATGATGTTTTGACCACGGGCGCCACGGCGGAAGCCTGTACGCGAGCGCTACGGCGTGCCGGAGCGGCATGCGTCGATGTTGTCACACTGACCCGTGTTGCGGGGCCGCGGGCGGCGCCCATATAGTTTTGGAACGATTCCAGAGTCTAACCGCTCTGTGTTCGGGAGTTGTTCAGCCTCTCCGATAAAGATTGGCTGGTAAGATCGAGGTCAGGAGTTGCCGGTGTCGGCGCGCGTTGAAATCTATACCCGGGACTTTTGCGGCTACTGCACGCGGGCGATGGCGTTGCTTGCGAAAAAGGGTGTCGAGGTCATCGAGTACCGGGCCGGCGACGATCCGGAAAAGCGGCGCGAGATGATCCAGCGCAGCCACGGCACCACCTATCCGCAGATCTTCATCAACGGGCGCCATGTCGGCGGCTCGGACGATATTCACGATCTCGACTATGACGGGAAGCTCGATCCGCTGCTGGCCGAGACGGCTGCAGCGTGAAGGGAAGCCAGACGTGATCCGCTACTCTCTCGCCTGCGTGGCAGAGCATGAGTTCGAGGCGTGGTTCTCGAACTCGAAGGCGTATGACACGCAGCGCAAGAAGAAGCTGGTCGAATGCCCGGTGTGCGGCTCGACCGAGGTGAAGAAGCAGATCATGGCGCCGATGGTGCGCTCGTCTGACCGGGCGGTGCCTGCCGAAGTTGCGGCGGCCAAGGCGGCGGCGGAAATCCGCCAGCACATCGCGACGACCCACGACTATGTCGGCGAGAAGTTCGCGGATGAAGCAAGGTCGATGTATTACGGCGAGAGCGAACTGCGACCCGTATGGGGCGAGGTGACCCCCGAGGTTGCCAAGGACCTGCTGGACGAGGGCGTGCCGGCGATGCCGCTGCCCAAGCCGTTCGCCCCGGAACCGCCGCGCCGCAAGGCCAGGATGAACTGAGCGAACTGGCATTTTTGCCCGATTCGCAACGCTGCCCGGTCGTGCTACAAGATGCGGGACCGCGCGGCCAAAAACCGAGACCGAACCATGACCACCACTTCGCCCTTCATCGACGCTTCCGAAGCGCCCACCCGCTATTCCGGGCAGATCAAGCTGCATGGATCTGAGTCCTTTGCCGGCATGCGCAAGGCCGGCAAGCTGGCCGCTGAATGTCTCGACATGCTGATCCCGCACGTTGTGCCGGGTGTGATGACGTCGACGCTGGATGATCTGGCGCGTGAGTTCGTTTTGGCCGGCGGCGGCATTCCGGCCTGTCTGTTTTACAAAGGCTATCGTCACACGGTCTGCACATCGGTGAACCATGTGGTGTGCCACGGCATTCCTGGCGCGAAGGCGCTGAAGGAAGGCGACATCGTCAACATCGACGTGACGGTCATCGTCGATGGCTGGCATGGCGACACTTCGCGCATGTATTCGGTTGGCGGCGTGAAGCGGAAAGCGATGCGCCTGATGGACGTCACCTATGAATCGATGATGCGCGGCATCGAGGCGATCAAGCCGGGCGCGCGCCTGGGCGATCTGGGCGCTGCGATCCAGGAACATGCGGAGCGTCAGCGCTATTCGGTGGTCGAGGCTTTCTGCGGACACGGGCTTGGCCGCGTGTTTCACGACTCGCCCAACATCCTGCATTTCGGGCGGCGCGGCCAAGGCGAGCGCTTGCTGCCGGGGATGATCTTCACAGTCGAGCCGATGATCAATCTGGGCCGCATGGATGTGGCGCTGCTGGCCGATGGCTGGACGGCGGTGACGCGCGACCGGTCGCTGTCGGCGCAGTACGAGCATTCGATCGGCATCACCGAGACCGGCGTCGAGATATTCACGCTGTCGCCCACCGGGCAGCACACGCCTCACACCTCTGGCCAGATGGACTGACAGGTCTGATGGCGGACGGGGGGAAGTCGAAAGCCGGAACGTCTGCCAAGGTGAGCCCTGCCAAAGTCAGCGAAGGGCCAGCCAGGCATTATCACGGTCATCGCGAACGCCTGCGCCAGCGCGTGCTGGATGGCGACGGCGCGCACCTCCGCGATTATGAACTGCTGGAGCTGCTGCTGTGCGCCTTCATCCCGCGCGTTGACGTGAAGCCCATTGCCAAGGAGCTGATCGCGAAGTTCGGCACCGTGTCTGCCGCGCTGGGCGCATCGCCTGAGCGGCTGATGGAAGTGAAGGGCGTGGGCGAGACGGCCGCGGCCTATATCCGCGCGACCAACCTGCTGATGCAGCAGGCCGCACGCGATGAGGTGGTGGAGCGGCCTGTCATCTCGAACTGGGCGGCGCTGCTCAACTATGTGAGCCTCAGGATCAAGCACGAGAAATCCGAGCAGGCGCGCGTGCTCTATCTCGACCGCAAGAACAAGCTGATTGCGGACGAGAAGGCAGGCCAGGGCACGGTGGATCATGCGCCCGTCTATCCGCGCGAGATCGCGCGGCGGGCGCTGGAGCTGTCGGCGTCGTCGATCATCCTCGTTCACAATCATCCTAGCGGCGACCCGACGCCGTCGCGCGCCGACATCGACCTGACGCGCGAGATTGAGCGCGCGCTCGCGCCGCTTGAGATCAGGGTTCACGACCATCTGGTAGTGGGCGCCAAGGAAACGATCAGCATGAAAGCCAAGGGTCTGATCTAGCCTGTCTTCGGTCCGGGCTTATTGCTGCATTGCGGCACAAGCCTTCGCTTGCCCTTGCAATGATCGTGGCTAGGGTGTTGCCCGGAACGGCGCGCAAGCCGCCGTCAGGGAGGTTAGATTGGCAGTTGCACCAGCGACGTCGGCGGGGGATGCCCCGGCCGGTGGGCAGAGTTTTGGAACACGATCGTATCGCGGCTACGTGCTGCTTTCACTGACGCTCGTTTACACGCTCAACTTCATCGACCGGAATCTGCTTGGCGTTGTCGCCCAGCCGATCATCGCGGAGTTCGGGCTGACCGATACGGAATATGGCTTCCTGAACGGCCCTCCGTTCGCGCTGTTCTATGCTCTGATGGGTATTCCAATCGCCATCGCCGCTGACCGCTACAACCGCGTGGTGATCATGGCGTTGTGCATCGCGGTGTGGTCGTTGATGACCGCGCTGTGCGGCTTTGCTTCCAGCTTTGTCTTCCTACTGATTGCACGCGTTGGCGTCGCCATCGGTGAAGCGGGCGGAACGCCGCCATCGAATTCGATCATCGCTGACTACTTCAAGCCGAAGAGCCGGGCCAACGCGCTTGGCATTTTCGCGATGGGCGTGACCCTTGGCGGCGCGCTGGCCAATGGATTTGGCGGACCGATTGCAGGCCTGACCGACGAGACGGTCGTCGCCTTCTTCAGCAGCATCGGTGTTGGCGACATTCACGAGCAGCTCGGCTGGGGGCAGAATTTCGGTTGGCGCTTTGCCTTCATCGCGCTCGGCCTGCCGGGCGTGGTTATTGCTCTTGTCCTGCTGTTCACGGTGAAGGAGCCGCCGCGCGGCTATTCCGATCCGCCGGGCACGCAGCGCGTGCAGAAAGCCAGCATTACCGAGACATTGAAGGAACTTGGCTCGAAGCCGACTTTCTGGACGATGTCGCTGGGCGCTGCTCTTGTGGCGCTGGTTGGCTATGGCCTGTTCGGCTTCCAGGCCCCGATGATGCAGCGTCTGCACGGCATGTCGCCGGGCACGTTCGCGCTGCAGTATGGCGTGCCTTTGTCGCTGATCTCTGCGGTTGGAACGTTTGCCGGCGGCTATCTCGCTGAGCAACTGTCGCCGCGCTCGCCGACTGCGGTGGCGTGGTTGCCGGCTGTGGGTCTCGGGCTTGCGATCCCGCTGTATATCGTCGGCTTCTACATGGAGCCGGGAACCATGCAGATAGTGATCTGGGGTCTCGGCGCTGCCTGCCACTACAGCTATCTCGGCGCGCAATACACGATCGGTCAGGGTGTGGTGTCGCAGCGTTCGCGCGCTTCGGCGATTGCGATCCTGCTGTTCATCATCGCGCTGATCGGCAACG
>CALMWO010000268.1 GCA_937873805.1 uncultured Hyphomonadaceae bacterium | reverse complement strand
ATGAATGCGCATCCCCGCATTCGGTTGCATGAACGCCAGACTTTTCGCGCGCCTTTTTCAGCCCCCGGTTTTCCCTCTATTTCGGCACGGCCGGCGTGAACGTCGCCGAGAAGCCCAGGCTTTCCTTGGTCGGCGGCGACATCATGAACGTCATCGCGCCCACCGGCGTCTTCGGCTTGATCTGGATACGCAAGGTGCCCGGCTCCCGCAGGAACCCTGCAATCGCCGCCGTCGCTTCATTGGCCAGCGCTTCGTCGATGCCTGCATCCGTCATGAACACGCTGCTGCCCTGCACCATGCTCACCAGATCCTGCCGATAGGCTTCCACGCTTTGCCCCGACGAAGATGCCGTCTGGGCGAGGATGAACTTCACCAGCTGCTTGTCGGTGATCGAGATGTCGAGATCGGTGACCTGCAGGCCGATCAGGCCCATCACCATCTGCATCACCGCGCCCTGTGCTTCAGGCGGGATCGAATCCAGCGGATTGCCGTCAGCGTCGGAATCCTCCGCATCGGCATCGGCGTCTTCATCAGCATCCGCGTCGTCTTCGCCTTCAGCGGCTTCCTCGCCCTCTTCGACCGCCTTTGATGCGACCGAGCTCGTCGCCTCCGCCACGGTCATCATCCCGGTCAGCAGCGTCGGCAGCGCCTGCTTCAATCCCAGCAGCCCGCCCTCGACCTTGATGTCCACGACATCGGTGATCCCGACATTGTAGTTTGTGTAGCGCGTCAGATCCTTCTGCGGATCGAACGAGGCATCGCCCTGCGTGTAGACTTCGACGACGTTGGTCGGATACCCCGCCATCGCCATGACCATCAGGCCCATCGCGCCCAGCGATCCGCCTTGCGAATCCGCCGTCAGCTTGAACGCGGAGCGCGGCACGGCCGTAGCGACCACCACGCCATCGGCGTTGCGCGTCGCTGTGTAGGAGGCGGGCGTGCCATCGAGCTTCAGGCCCGAGAAGTTCGCGCTCATGCCCGACCATCTGATGCCGTCCAGCCCGTATTCGAGCGGGCTGGTGAACCCGCTGAACACTTTCGACCAGTCGGTCGGCGGCGCGTTCGGCATCGCCGAGGCGACACCTGCCCCGAATGCATCCGCGTAGAGGCCGCCGCGAATGTTGGTCAGGTCCAGCGTGCCGAAGTCGAACGTGCCTGCGATCGGAAAATCACCTGGCACATTGATGTCGCCCTTGATGCCCGCCACGCGCGTCAGGCCGATCAGCTTGTCCTTGACGTTCGAGATCGAAAACTCGCCAAGCTCAAGCTTGACGCTGCCCGGCGTTCCCGCGGTTCCATCGTCGCTCTCATCGGCGGGAATATCGCCCGCGATGGTGAAACCCTTGATCGACGCCTTGGCGAACGCCCACTGATCGAAAGGCGGCGCCTCGCCCGGACCTTCCTTCGTGAAGGCCCCGGCAATATAGGCGCCCGTCGCCGCATTCAGACCTTCAATCCCGATCGAGCCGATCTTCATCGTCATGCCCGGATCGATGCCCATGCCCGCCGGCGTGATGCCGTTCACGACCATGCCGGTGAACACCGGCTTGCCGGCCTTCATGTCGAGCCCGGTGAACGTCACTGTCTCCGCCTGGGCGACCACTTCCGAGGCTTTCGGCGCAGCGGGCGCGGCTGGAGCCGCATCCTCACCGCCACCTTCGAGCGCCATCGCCATGTCGGGCATGGCCGATTTGAACGTCACATTCTTCAGGGTGAGATTCCCGCCCGAGCCGCTGCGGCTGGCATAGGAAATCCCGTCTGACGGGTTGTTTTCGAGGATCTGCATCGCGTTCAGGGCTTCGATCGCCGTTCCGCTTGCACAGGCAGCAGTCGACAGCGCCAGAACTGACGCAAAAGCGAGTCCGAGCTTCATTTCGGGAGTCCCCTCTGAGTGGGTGATGTTGCTTCAGGCGCCACAGGAAGGTACGCCTTACCATGCTCGCCTTGGAATCGCATCAGCGCGTCTTTTTACTAGCAAAATCAGGTGTCTCGGTTCCCATCCGGGTACACATCGACAAGCGTGCGCGCAGGGTCTCCGTGCGCATTGACCCCATGGCGCGCGAGGCTGTTGCGACCGCTCCGGCCAACCGTTTCGCCCTCGAAGCGATCTCCTTCGCCTCCGAACGGGTGGAGTGGATCGCCGACCGTCTGGGCGCCCTACCGCCCCCTGTGGTCTTCAAGCCCGGCTCATACATCCCCTTGAGAGGTGTCATCCACCGGTTGAAGCATGTCGAGACGGGACGGACCGTGAAGATCGACCGCACCTCCGGTCCCACTCCCCTTCTTTTGATCCCGGGTCCCAGAGAATCTTTTCGTGACAAGACGCGGGGGTTTTTCCGCGCCGCAGCCCGCAATGATTTCGCCGAACGCGTCGCCGTCCACGCCGAAACCCTCAAGGTCACGCCGCGCTCGATCTCCATCAAGGACACGCGCTCGCGCTGGGGCTCGTGCAGCTCCGAAGGCCGCCTGAACTTCTCCTGGCGCCTCGTCTGCGCGCCCCCGTTCGCGCTCGATTATGTCGCCGCCCACGAGGTCGCGCACATCAAGGAAATGAACCACTCGAACCGGTTCTGGAAACAGGTCGAGCGCTGCTACCCCGACTGGCGTGAAGCCCGCACCTGGCTCCACGAACGCGGCAGCGCTCTCCACGCCATCGGCGACGAATAACACTCATCCCGTGACCTCACATCAGCGCACATCCTGAGGCGGCCCAAACGGCTGTCTCGAAGAACGGGGACGTGCGCGTTCACACGGACCGGACAGCCGCAAAAGAAAAGGGCGGGTCTTTCGACCCGCCCTTTCCCCTTGTCCGTAGTTCGATCGCTTAGAACGAGAAGCGAGCGCCGAGGTAGAAACGACGCGGAGCAACCCAACGGTTGGCTTCCTGGTAGTCGTACTGGCCGGAGCCGGCGCGGTTCGCGACGACTTGCGTCTTGAACTGCTGGTTCAGCACGTTGAACACGTCGAGGAAGAATTCGACGTTACCGAACGCCATCTCGTAGTCGTACTTCAGGCGAGCGTCGAACGTGTAGTAGTCAGGGTTCTCACCGCTGCCCACGAAGCCCGGGAGCACCCAGGTGTCCGTGACGCCAGCGTACTGGTAGCCATCAGACATCGGCGGCAGGTAACGGCTCTGCACCACGTCAGCCGGGGTGTAGAGCGAGCCGCTGTTCCAGTTGAACACGGCCGAAGCCTCGAGACCGAAGTCAAACTCGTACGAACCGTACGCTTTGAACTGGTGCTCGATGTTGCCGGCTTGCGGGCCGTACATGTTCGGAGCGCGCGGATCGATCGCAACCCAGTCACCCTGGAAGTCGGCGTTGCCGTCCGAGTTCGAGTTACCTTTGGCGTCGTTGTAGGTGTACGACAGCTGACCCATCCAGTTGTCGGTCTTGTACTTGGTGAGCACAATCTCGAGACCGTTGTAGTCGCGCTTGCCGCCTTTCAGCGTGCCGATCACGTAGTTCGTGCCCGGGTTGGTCGCGTAACCGAAGTAGTCGAGACCGAGGTAGAGCGGCGAGCCCGGGAAGGTCGCGCCGTGATCGCCACAAGCGGTCTGGTCGCAGGTCGGATCGGCGTACAGCGAGAGGTCGTAGTCCTCCATGATGTCCCGCGTCTTGCGGTTCGTCGCGCTGATCGACAGGCCGATATCCGAGCCGATCGTGGTCGAGAAGCCGATGAGCGCCTCGTCCGTGTACGGCGTCTTGGTCGACGGCGAGATGGCGGCGTCGCCCGGTCCGCGGGTGCGGAAGGTGATCCACTGGCCGTTGACGTAGATCTGCTCGCGGTTGATCGGGCCGGTGAGGGCGCCGGCGAAGTCGGTCATGTCGTTGCGGATCGGATCGTAGTAGCGGCCGCCGAAGCCGAAGACCTTGGTACGGCCATCGCCGAACAGGTCATAGGTCACGCTGACGCGCGGGGCGACTTCCCACTCGAACTTGGCGATCTGGCTGCCATCCGAAGCGTAGTGCTTCCATTGCTCGGCGCGGACGCCGGCGTTGACGGTCAGTTGGTCCAGCGTCCATGCGTCTTGCAGGTAGATGCTCTCGCCTTTGCTCGACACCGTGTACGGACCGTCCGATTCACGGACGCTGCGATAGACGTTGACGTTGCCGTAGGGGTTGTCCGCCGTGCTGTTAAACACGATGGCGTCGAGTTCAGCCGTCGTCAGCGTGCCGCTGGCATTGGTGTCAAGGAGCGCCATGGCTGCGGCATTGCCCTGAAGCGCCGGAACGAGATAGCCCGCGTAATCGGTCGAGGTGATCGAACGCGCGGTCCAGGTGCTGGCGGCCCGGTATTGGCCGAGCGTCCTGCCGCTGTATGCCGGCGCAAGCGATGCGTAAGTAACGCCGCCCGGAACCGAGTCGGTTTGGAAGTAGATGTTCTCGGTCTGGATGTAGCCACCCTTGATCGTGTGGCTGCCGAAATCGGTATCGAGATAGTATTCGGCGTTGATGCCGTATTCTTCACGATCACGATGTTCTTCGAAGTTGATGCCGCGGCCGCCGAGCGAGCGTTGCTCGATCGTGGAGCCTGCAGCGATGGCGTAGGTGACGTTGTCGCGGATCGTGTTGTCGACGGCCGAGTCCGTCAGTTCGGATTCGTGCTTGAAGTAGTAAGCGCTGACGATCAGATCGCCCCAGGTGTGCGCGTAGTCGAGCTTGTAGTTCTCGCCACCTTGGTCGCGCGCGTAGTCGCGGCGGTTGATGATGGTCGCGTCGCTCGTGCCGCTGATCACCGTCGGATCGCTGAAGTAGGTAGCGGTCAGGCGGTCATCGGGCGTGACCTGCCAGGTCAGCTTCCCGAAGCCGAAATCGGCATCGTTCTCGACGGTGCGCAGGACGCTGCCGGTGTTGATGTCGAGCACTTCGTCTTCACGGTTCTTCTTCTGGTACGAACCGAAGAACCACAGCGCGTCCTGGATGATCGGTCCGCCCAGGGTGACGGCGGTGTCGTAGGTCGAGAAGCCGCCCGAGGTGCTGTGCTCGTCATCGGCGACCAGCGAGTCGTTCTGGAAATAGTAGTTCACCGAGCCGTGCCACTCGTTCGAGCCCGACTTGGTGATGACCTTGGAAACCAGGCCCTGACCACCGGCATACTCAGCCGGGATAGCGCCGACGAGAACTTGCTGTTCCTGGATGATTTCCGAGTTGAAGTTCGCGCCGAAGGTGCCGGTGACCGGGTCGGTCACGTCAACGCCGTCGAGGTAGTAAAGGTTGTCGGTCGAGGCGCCGATAGCGCCGTTAACGTCCGAGTAGTTGACGCCCGAACGCGAAGACGGGTTGCCGCCGCTCGAGGGCTTCGTGCCCGGGATCAGCTGCAGGTAGCTTTGGAAGCTACGGCCGGTAGGCAGCGATTCCACGGTGTCGAGGGTCAGCGTCGTCGAGACGGTCGCCGAAGTGGTGTCGACTGCAGCTAGCGAGCTGCCGGTGATGACGACGACATCGCCGCCCGTCGCGCCAAGTGCGTAACCGACGCTCAGGTCCTTGCCCGACACGACGGCGACGTTGCTGGCGGAGAAGGCTTCAAAGCCAGCCGCTGCGATTTCGACGGTGTAGTTCGTCGCCGGGTCGAGGCCGGGAACGCGAACCGAACCATCAGCGCCGGTCACGCCCGTCTTCGGCGTCAAGCTGTCCGGGGAGCTGACTTTAACTGCAGCGCCGGCAACCGGCGCGCCGGTGTTGCCTGTCACAGTGATACGCAGGCTGCCCGTTTGCGTCTGCGCAATCGCGCCAGGCGCGAACACGACCGTTCCGGCCGCCAGCATGCTAGGCACGCCCAGCGAAGCCACCCCAGCCAAAACGGTTTTGGCGAGCAGTTGCTCGCGCCACTTCATTCTCATGATGACCCCTCAAAACAAATGACAGCGACTCTTGCCGGACCGCTCAATGCCAAAAAGCGGCCTCGGATTTGTCACAGGCCTGACATTCCAGTCAGAACAGTTCAGGCGTCAATGTTCCCGGATGCCCTCCGAAGGTTTTTCCGCGAACACGTGCTCATGTGCAGCATTTCTGCATCACTGGCCCGGCGGAAGGCAGGATTTGCCGCGCTTGGCCCGAAACCCGCCTGCAAATCCGGCACTCGCCTCCCAAAACAGGGTTACCGAAGGGGAACATTCGTGCCCCAAAACGCCTGTTTATTGTGACAATCTTCGCCGCGGCTGGTCGAGAATCGGGCCTGCCCTCGCGTCATATCGTCATCACAGACGACGAATTATGGGCAGAGGCGCCGAATTTCCGGTCAGTTTGAGCGCGGTTATTGCCCAGACCAAAGCGTCTGCCCGGTCCAGTCCCGCCTCATTCTGCCCCACGCCCATCGCCATCAGCTGGTCCTCAAGCGCGGAAAAGACGCCGCAATGGTGGACGCGCCCCTGCTGGTAAAGCGCCGAAACCGGCTCTGCCCGGACACACTTTCCCTTGCTCGCATGGACCAGTTCGATCCGGCATCCGGCGCCCGCCGTTAGCAGTGTCTGGCGCACCATCTCGCCGCCCTGATTGGCTTCGGCGACGATTTTCGTCGCGCCGAATTCGCGTGCGGCGTGTGCTGCGATCTCCGCCCATTCGAGCGGGCGCAGGCCCGCAGCTGAACGATCCGCCAGCACATAACCGTGGAGCTTGCCGTCGCCCCTACGCGCCCTGCCCGCCACGACGATCCCGCAGGCGGAGCCGTCGAGCCCGGCAGGCGGATCGATCGCCACCACCACGCGATCAAGCTTCGGAGGCCGCGCGCCGCGTGAGCGCGTGATCTCTTCCAGCCTCCACAGCGCGCCATCGCCATCGACCAGCACGCCGCCCAGTTCCTGCTCGGCCAGCCGCGTGCCGCCATAGAGCATGTCGAGCCCGTCGATGAAGCGCGCGGCGAGGTTCGCAGCGTTCACCACCGTCGCCGCCTGCGTCATCACGCAGGAGACTTCCGCGCGAAGCTTGCGCAAGGCCGGGATGGGCTTGGGCGTCGTCGTCACCAGAAGGCGCGGATCATCGCCCATGCGCAGGCCGAGACGCAGGTTGGAGAGGACATCATCCGGCCGCTTCCACGTGCAGAACTCGTCCGCCCACGCCGCCATGAATTGCGGGCCGCGCAGGCGCTCCGGCTGTTCGGCCGAGAAGCCATAGGCGACCGCGCCATTGTTCCATTTCAGCTTGCGGCGCGAGCTTTGGTATTTCGGGTGCTCGCGTCCCGGCAGCGAGCGCAGGCCGGACGGCCCTTCGATCATCACTTCGCGCAGATCGTGTTCGGTCGGCGCAATGAGCGCAAAGCGTCCGTTCGGCGTCGCCTCCGCGCGTGCGGCCAGCCACTCGGCGCCTGCGCGCGTCTTGCCCGCGCCGCGCCCGCCCTGGAACAGCCATGTCGCCCATGCGCCTTCAGGCGGACGCTGCGCTTCATGCGCGATGACGGACCACTTGCTGTCGCCCAGCTGATCCACCTGGGCTGGATCATCCGGCGGCAGAAGCGGCGGCGGCGCTTCCGTCACCGTCTTGCTCCAGCGCTTGCGGTGCGCGCGTGTCTCGATGGTCTTCTGCACCATGCCGTATCGCTCGGCGATTTCGGGCACGGTGAAGTCGCCCGCTTCATAGTCGCGGCGCGCAGCTTCCCAGATCTCGTCGGCGAACGTCTTGCGGGTAGGCGCCCGACCGTCGCGCAGCAGCCGCGGGCTTTCCGCGAGGCCGGACGCCTTGAGCAGTTGGCGGCCGAGCGTCTCCAGCCCACGGCCAACGCTGGCGAGCGCCTGCGACATGCCCTGCATTGTTGTGAGCAGGCGGCTGCCTGCGCTGTCGCCAGTGGCGATGCGCTGCAGACGCCTTTGCGCCAGTTTTCCGCTGGCGCCGACATGATCATAGACACGCTGCGCTGAGACGCCGAAGCGCGCGCCCACCTGCTTGGCTGTCTCGCCGCCGAGATAGGCCGCTTCAAGTTCAGCCCACTGTCCGGCCGTCAATTTCGCGCCTGTCGTTTTCGCCTCGCCCGCTTCCGGCCGCATCTCGCCAGCCGTCACGGGGAGGACTTCGTTGGTGTTCGATTCCATCGCGCAGTCTGACGCTGGAATTTTGCCCCGCGGAATCCGGGGGGCGCTGTCCTACAGTTGCGGGCGCTAGAGCGTTGGATTTGGCGGGGAAGATTTTGTGGCGTGCTTGGAGTTGGGGAGCGGGAGTTCGGCGGGGTTGGTGGGTGTGACTCTCCGGCCCTCGCTTACGCTCGGGCGTTCGTTGCTCGAATTGGTCCACTGGACCAATTCATCCGCTTCGCGGACCGCGCCTCACCCCCTCCGTCTCGCGACGAAGACGTCGCGATCCACCTCCCCCACTCGCTGGAGTGAGGGGCAAGAGAGCGGTGTGAGAGTTCGGCGGAGTTGAGGCGCACGTCCTCGTCCTTCGACGGACGCACGTGTTCCACGTGCTGCTCAGGATGAGGACTACTCTGCTGACAGTGGTTTGGCCCCCATCCTGAGAGTCTGGCTCAAAATTCGAACGGCAAGCCGGGCGCTCCATAGTGACGTCATCCTCGGGCTTGACCCGAGGATCCTTCTTCAGTGGGGCAGTTGTGCCGTGGCGGGGAAGAAAGATCCTCGGGTCAAGCCCGAGGATGACTCCACGACCCCGTAGGGTGCATTGAAGCGAAGCGGAAATGCACCGCCAGCGCCCGACGTCGATATGGTGCATCAAGATGCACCCTACGGGCGTGTGCGTCAGCCCTTCTTTTCCTGTTCGGCCATCTGTTCCATCTGGCGGCGTTCGATGGCGGCGACTTCGGGGCCGAAGTCTTCGGGGGTGTAGACTTCACGGATTTCGATCATCTCGCCGGCGGGGCATGGCGCCTTGCGGGCCCAGGCGATGGCTTCGGCGAGGGAGCCGACTTCGATGATCCAGTAGCCGCCGAGGATTTCCTTGGTTTCGATGAAGGGGCCGTCGGTTACATCGGTGGAGCCCTGTTTGCCAAACTTCACGCGGGCGCCCTTGCGCGTTGGCTTCAGCCCCTCGCCGCCCTTCATGATGCCGAGATCGACGAGCTGCTGGTTGAAGGCGACCATGGCGTTGACCAGCACCGGATCCGCGTCGGCAGGCGTGCTGGTTTCCAGCTCAGCCTCTGGGCGGGGATACATCAGCATCATGAATCGCATGGGGTTTCCTTTCTCAACCGGCGCCCGCTGGCCACCGCACGAGCATAGGACGGACGGATGCGTGCGACACCGACATTTCGGCGCGCAGCTTTCGACGGGATGCGATTATTCCGGCTTGGTCACTCAGGCTTGGTCACGATGGCCTTCTTCACGACGACCGGCGTTTTCGGGAGCTTGCCCGGGAACGGGCCGCCTTCGGGCGCGAGTTCGACAGCCTCGATCGCCCTGGCGACATCCATGCCGGCCGTGACATGGCCGAAGACCGCATAGCCGGTTGTGTTGGGCGGGGCGCCCGGCGTGGCGTTGAGGCCGGCGTTCTCGCCCATGTCGATATAGAAGGTGGACTGGCCGCTATCGGGATCTTCGGCGTGGGCCAGCGCGACGGCGCCGAGGGCGTGGCTGTTGGTTTCCGTTTCGAGCTTCACCGTCTTCAGCTTGGGCGCGCGATAGACGAGCTTGGCATCGAGATCGCCAAGCTGGATCACGAAGCCGGGCTCGATGCGGTAGAACGATGCGCCGTTGTAGTGGCCGCTTTTCACGAGGCCGAGGAATTGCGCGGCGGTCTTGGGCGCGCCGACCGTGTCGAGTGTGATGACGATGTCGCCCATCGTGGTCTGCAGGGTGATTTCCGGGCCGGTCCATTGCGGGGCGGCGGGCGTGACTTCCTGCGTATCTGCGGGCGGCGTCTCTGGCACAGTCGTTTCCTGCGCCATGGCGCCGCCGGTGAGCGCGAAGGCGAGGCTGGCCAGGGCGAGAAGTCGTTTCATGTGGCGCGGTCTCCGGCTGTGTGGGAGTGAGTCTAGCATCGCCGCTGCTGCTGCAAAGCCTTGGGCGCGACAGTTACTGCAAGTCCCGCACGCTGGGGGCCTCTGTCACGGCGCGGCGTGGCGTGCGATGTTACGGCAGGCCGGATGAGATGACATGATCGAGCTTTTCGGGTGGAGCGATGCGCTCCGCGCTTCATTCGCGCCGCAGCTTGAGCAGGGCCGCATGCCGGCGCGCGTGACGGCGCATCATCGCGGACTGTGGCGCGTGGTGACGACGGATGGCGAGCGCAATGCGCGGCTGAGCGGGCGGTTTGCGCTGGATGCGGCGCAGGGCGAGCATCCGGTGGTGGGAGACTGGCTGGCGTGCAGCGGGCAGGATGGATCGGACGACCTGATCGTCCACGCGCTCCTGCCGCGCGCAAGCGTGTTCACGCGGCGCGCCGTGAGCGGCGGGGGCGTGCAGTTCATCGCGGCCAATATCGATGTCGTGTTTCTGGTCGCGGCGCTGAATGGCGATCTCAATCTGCGGCGGCTGGAGCGCTATCTCGTGGCGGCGCGCGAGAGCGGGGCGGCGCCCGTGATCGTGCTGACGAAGTCTGACCTGGCGGAGGATGCCGGCGCGTTGGTTGCCGAGGTGGAGGCGATTTCAGGCGGGGCGCCTGTGGTGGCGCTGTCGGCGCGGACGGGCGCGGGGCTGGACGGGCTGTCGCCCTGGCTGCAGCCGGGACAGACGGCGGCGCTGCTGGGCAGTTCGGGCGCGGGGAAATCCACGCTGCTGAATGCGCTGGCGGGCACGGCGCTGATGGACACGGGCGCGATCCGCGCGAGCGATGATCGCGGCCGCCACACGACGACGCATCGCGAGCTGTTCCGCCTGCCGGGCGGCGCGCTGCTGATCGACACGCCGGGGATGCGCGAGTTCGGCGTGCTGGCGGAAGACGCGGCGCTGGAGGCGAGCTTTGCCGATGTGGCCGAGCTGATGACGCAATGCCGGTTTGGCGATTGCGCGCATGTGACGGAGCCGGGATGCGCGGTTCTGGCGGCGCTGGCCGATGGGTCGCTGAGCGACGAGCGGTGGCAGGCCTTTCTGAAGCTGCAGAAGGAGCTCGACTTCGAGGCGCGCCGCGACGACCCCAAGGCGCAGGCGGAGCATCGCGCGCACTGGAAGCAGATTCACAAATCGCAGCGCGCGAAGAACAAGTTCCGCGCGCGGAGTGAGGAGAGCTAGGCGGGCGTGCGGACCGGCATGTGCCAGGAGCCCGCCTCCGTCTCGCGACGAAGGCGTCGCGACGACCTCCCCCACTTCTGCGAAGCGGTGGAGGACAGCGGCGCTTCGATGCCTACGTTGACGCGCTAAGCGTCCACCGCCGCTTCGAGCGCGAATTCCTGGATGAATTCGCGGCGGGGTTCGACGACGTCGCCCATGAGTTTGGAGAACATCTCGTCGGCGGTGTCGGCGTGTTCGACCTTGACCTGCAGGAGCAGGCGGGCGTTGGGGTCGAGCGTGGTTTCCCAGAGTTGTTCGGGGTTCATTTCGCCCAGACCCTTGTAGCGCTGGATCTTGATGCCGCGTTCGCCGGCTTCCAGCACCGCAGCAAGGAGCGAGACGGGGCCGAAGACCTGGCTGTCGCCGGTCTTCTCGTGGCGGAGGATGGAGCGGCCGGCATAGAGATCGCGCAGGGCTTCGGCGCGTTCGGCAAGACGGCGGGCGTCTGGCGTGGCGAGGAGTTGCGGATCGAGGGCGGCTTTTTCCTCGACGCCGCGCACCATGCGGGTGAACAGGGCCGTGCCGTCGACGAACGTGCCTTTCCATGTGTCTTCGCCCTCTTCCGCGATGCGGTTGAGGAGGACGGCGCCCTGGGCGGCTTCGGCAAGGCCGGCGCCGGGGCGAAGGACGCCGGCGAGCGCGGCCTGTTCGAGGATGGAGGCGGGCGCGCGCAGGGCGAGGCGTTGCAGCGTCGCCTTGAAGCCGGCGGCTTCGCGCACGCGGGCGGAGAGATCCTGCGAGGCGACCTGTTCGCCGCTTTCGAGGATGAGCGTCTGGCCGTTGACGCCCTGCTCGATCAGATATTCGTCGAGCTCGGCGTCGTCCTTCAGATAGCGTTCGGACTTGCCGCGCTCGGCTTTGTAGAGCGGCGGCTGGGCGATGTAGAGATAGCCCTTCTCGAGCACTTCCGGCATC
>CALMWO010000267.1 GCA_937873805.1 uncultured Hyphomonadaceae bacterium | reverse complement strand
GGCGGGCAATCGAACAGCACGAGATCATAACTGTCCGCCACGTTCTCGATCGCCGAATGCGTCAGGCGCGAAAAGCGCGTGTTGAGCTGGCGAATGTCGAAGCCCTGGCTGACCCACTTCTCCAGCGCATGCCGCTCGATGTAGCGAAATTCCGGTGTCGAAATGAGAAGATCGAGCGCCGGCTCGCCTGCAATATCGCTCACCCGGTTGGCCACGAACTCGCGAAAGAAGCGCGGCTCGCCGCCGTAAACGTACTGATTGAAATACTCGTCGATCGTCCGGTTGGCCTGCCGCAGCTCGACCCAGCGATCCTGCCCCGCAAGCATCATCGAAACGTTCGATTGCGGATCGAGATCGATCACCAGAACCCGCAAGCCCTCGGACGCCAGCGTCTCGGCAAGGCTCGCCACGGTGGTGGATTTGCCGACGCCGCCCTTCATGTTCACGACGGAAACGGTGCGCGGCGCCACCGGCTAACTCCACTGGTCGGTCAGGAAACTCGTTGGAAAAGGCGTCGGCCGGTTCGGCCCGCAGGTCAAGGCGTCGGCCCGCCCGGGCTTCAATTACAAGCGGGAAATGCGGCGCAGCTATTTCTTTTTGCCGTCCGGCGGCTCGGTCGGGAACGGATTCGTACCGGGCGTGATGTAGATAAGCCCGGTCTCTTCCTGATAGCGCTTTTCCTCGGCCTCACGCGCCAGCCGCGCCTGGCGAAGCGATCTCAGCTCCATCTGCTCTGCCATCCCGGCCACAATCTCGGGCTCAGCCCACTTGTTGGGCACGAACCAGACGCCGAGACCCACGATAAGGCCCAGCACCACGATCACGTAGTTCAGGTATTTCCAGCCGAGGTATTTCGGGTCCCAGCGCAGCTTCATGGCCCTCTCCTCACATCACACCGGCTTCAATTCCGGCGGGACAAACTTCTCGCGCATCGTCACCAGCTCCTCGGCAATCGAGGGGTGCAACGCACAGGTGCGGTCAAAGTCGGCCTTCGTAGCGCCCATCTTCACCGCGATCGCCACGGCCTGGATGATCTCTGGAGCATCCGGGCCGACGATGTGGACACCAACGACCCGTTCGTCTTCGGCCCGCACCACGATCTTCATTAGCACACGTTCCTCATCCCCCGTGAGCATGTCTTTCATGGGGCGGAACTTGGTCTTGTAAATATCGACAACACCGTACTTTTTTCGGGCATCCGCCTCGGACAGCCCCACCACGCCTACCGGCGGCTGGGCGAAAACGGCATGCGGAATGTCGGCGTGATCGAAGCTGGTTGGGCGGCCCATGAACTCGGTCTGGGCAAACGCCTGCCCCTCGCGGATGGCCACGGGTGTCAGGTTAACCCGGTCCGTCACGTCGCCGACCGCAAAGATATGCGGAACGTTGGTCCGCGAATTCTCGTCGACGATGACAGCGCCCCTGTCGTTCAGTTTGACGCCCGCCTTCTCTAGCCCAAGCCCGGTCGTATGCGGATCGCGGCCGACGGCGAACAGAACCTTGTCGCCCGACGCTGTCTCACCATTCGAGAAGTGAACGATGAACGTCTCGCCCTTCTTTTCGATCTTCGTGGGCGAAGCATTGGTGATGACCTTCACACCCTTGCGCTTCAGCTCCTCATGAACGTGCGTGCGCACATCCTCGTCGAAGCCGCGCAGCACGGTCTCCTTGCGTATGGCAAGGCACACCTTCACGCCGAGCCCGCTCATGATGCCTGCGAACTCCACGCCGATATATCCGCCGCCGATAACGACGATGTGCTTCGGCAGCGTTTCCAGATGGAACATCTCGGCCGACGTGATCGCATGCTCGATGCCTTCGACATCCTTGGGCATGGTCGGCCAGCCGCCCGTCGCGATCAGGATCTTCGCCGCAGTCACCGTCTTGCCGGACTTCGTCAGCTTCAGCGTATGCGGGTCAACGAACTCCGCGCGGTCATCGACCAGCTCAGCGCCGGCGTTGCGCAGGTTACGCGCGTAGATGCCGGAGAGCCGGTCGATCTCGCGGTGCATCTTGTCCATGAAAAGGTTGTGGTCGTAGCTCGCGCCTTCGACCTTCCAGCCATAGCCCTTCATGTGCTCGAGCGTGCGACCGAACTCGCTGGCGTAGACCATGTACTTCTTGGGTATGCAGCCCCGGATGACGCAAGTGCCGCCCGCGCGGTTTTCCTCCGCTACCAGCACCTTCGCGCCCGTCATGGCCGCCAGCCGCGAGGCGCGCACGCCGCCCGAACCGGCGCCGATGGTGAACAGGTCGTAGTCGTAGGCCATCAGGAACCCCTGGCTGTCAGGGGAGCATATCTAGGGGTTCTGGGCCCGGCGCAAAAGTGCGGCTCTTGGCCTATCGGGGCTCGAAAACGGAAAAGGGCGGCCCCGGCATGCCGGAACCGCCCCTTCGTCTCGTTGGCCTGCTGTCTACTTTACAGCCAGCGGCCAGGCGGGGCCGACGCCGCTCGCGGGCTGACCAGCCGTGTCGCGTACGTATGTGTAGAGCGGCTTGCCCTTGTAGGCCCACATCTTGGCGCCATCGTCGCGCGTCACGACGCTCCACTGGCCGTCATCCTTGGCGTCAGCAGCGGCGGCGAGCGGCGGCCAGTTGGTAGCGCACTGACCATTGCAGGCAGACTTGCCCGGTGTGGTGTCGCGCGCGAACGTGTAGAGCGCCTTTCCGTCCGGCGCGACGAACGCGCCATCTTTCTCCGTGACGCCCGGGGGCGTCGCCCACGCAGCGCCCATCAACGACAGGGCGCTTGCGGCCATCAGTCCGGCAAGGATCCGCATGTTTCTCTCCAGTTGTTCCCGTCGGTGCGGGAGCAACTGGAAAGCTAGCACTGGCGCCCCGCCGGGCAATGCCCGGAACGCAGCCGTGATAGGCTGGAGACGATCAGTTCGGGAGCGGCGCCGGCGGCGTGGCGCCCGGCGGCAAGGCTGGCGCTGCCGGAGCCGGCGCAGGCGGCACAGGCCAGACCGAACGCAGATCGGCCAGCGCTTTCACGCCTGCCTGCTGTGCGATCGCCTGGAACTGCTCAGAGCCCTTCTGGCCGACGACCTGGATCTTCTCCTGGATCGCCTGGCCTTCCTTCGAGGTCACAAACTTCACGAGGAGCTCCAGCTCCTTCACGTTGAACTCGTCGGTGAACGACTTGACCAGCGCTTCCTTGATCTCGGGCGTCGAGGCTTCGAGGTTCTTGGTAATGCCCATCAGCACCTGACGCGCCTGCTCCGGCGACAGCCCATCCTGCTGCATCATGCCCTGAACCTGCTGGTAGGCGATCTGCTGCATACCCTCGCCATCGAGCGGGATCGGGACGCCAGCGTCGACCAGCTTCGTCGCCAGGCGCACTTCAGCCGTCGGCGGACCCGACGTGGGCTGGCAAGCCGTCAATGCAACGGCCGCTGCCACAACCGCAATCACCGTTCTGCTCATCACGTGTTCCCTGTCCGTCGTTCTGATCTTTTGGGGCCGGGCCCGGTTTGTGGCGAGGCGTTTAGCATCCGTCGCCGGTATTCCATAGGACTTTCCGGTCGCAGAGACGTTACCGCCTGCGGACCACCCGGGCGCCGTCGACTTCCCCGACGATCACCTGCTCCGCATAGCCGATGAAAAGCCCGTGTTCGACAACGCCGGGGATGTCGTCCAGCGCCTCTCCCAACGCTTTCGGGTCGGGAATCACGCCACAGGACAGATCGAGAATCAGATGCCCGCCATCGGTGTGAAGCAGGCTTTCTCCCGTCGCCATCCGCCAGGAACTCGGCGCACTCCCGAGCCCGAGACCGGCGATGTGATGATGGATGCGCCGGCGGGTAAGTTCGGAACCGAACGCGTTGACCTCGATTGGCAGCGGAAACGCGCCCAGCGATTTCACTTCCTTGCCTGCATCCGCAATCACCACCATCCGGTCGGACGCTTCCGCAATGATCTTCTCGCGCAGCAACGCCGCGCCGCCGCCCTTGATGAGATTGAGCGCAGGATCAAACTCGTCCGCGCCGTCGATGGTGAGATCGATGCGCTCCAGCTCGTCCGGCGCAACGATGCGCACGCCGAGCGAGCGCGCGAGTTTGTCGGTCGCCTCTGACGTCGGCGTGCCGACGATCTTCAACCCGGCCTTCACGCGCTCCGCCAGAAGCCGGACAAAAATCGCCGCTGTCGAGCCCGTGCCCAGCCCGAGGATCATGTCGGGCTCAACCAGCTTCAGGGCCGCTTCCGCGGCGTTGCGCTTCGCAATGTCAGACATGGGCAGGCCCTCTTCCTCGCGGCCTCATAAGCTGGAATCGGGCCGTGCGGCCAGTGCGGCGAGTTAGAGCGCCGTTCAGCCCTTCTCGCCCGTCGCGGCGCGGGCGCCAGCGGTCATCATGTTCATGAAACTGTCGGTCGCCTGACCGCCCATCGAATACCACTGCTTCAGGTAGAATTCGGGGCTCACCATCTCGATGTTCTGCTCGATGCGTTGCTTCACCGAGTTCACCAGCGTCTCGTTCACTGGCGTCAGATCCGGCAAGCCCAGGAACGCCCGCGCTTCCTCCGGCGTGCATTCCACAGTGATGTTCATCTTCATGGCCGTCTCCTCCGCCTTCCGGCGATATAGCGCTATTCCAGTGCTTCGGGAAATTTCGGCAATGAGGCGAAATCCTCGGGCACATGCTGGCGAATGACTTTTGCGCCGCTGGAGGCCGCCAGCGCCTCTACCTTGTCCATCGAGGCAAGCGTCTGCTCCCTGTCGACATTGCCCACCGGCACGGTGCGCTTCTCACGCGCCTCAGCCAGATGCCACATGTCGCCGGCGAGCAGCACCTTGCCAGACTTCGCCGTCGTCAGCAGCAGCACGGTATGACCCGGCGTGTGCCCCGGCGCCTGGACGATGATCGCAGATCCATCGCCGAACACATCATGATCGCCATCGCCTTCGATGAGCGTTGTCTTCGCGGTTTCGAGCGTGGCGTAGTCCGCGAAGTTCGGCGCCTTGCGCGCGTCATCGCGGAACATCCAGTCGCGCTCATCCTTGTCGACGATCCATGTCGCATCAGCGAACAGCGCCGCGCTGCCAACGTGATCATAGTGGCCATGGGAGATTGAGAAGTAGTCGATGTCGGACGGCGCAACGCCAAGCTCGGCGAGTTGCTGTTCGAGCGTTTCCTTGAGCGTCGTCGTAGCGGGCGCATCCTTGTCGACCGGAGCTGCAGCCATCGCCGGCGGCACGCCCGCATCCCAGATCAGGTCACCGCGCTGATGGCGGATCAGATAGCAGGGATCGACCAGATCGCGCGCTTTGCCGTCATAGACATCCTCGTCGGAAAACATCGCCGCGTCTTTCACGTGGAAGCGACCGCAGTCCAGCGCGTACAGCTTCACGGCAGCGACCGCCTTGGTGAGTTCCGGCACGACCGTCGCCTGGACCCGGACATTCTCTTCGCATGCAGACAGCGCAAGGACTGCGAGGCCGATCATCAGACGCTTCATCGCCGCTTCTCCTCGCGGATTCGCATGCACTGTCAGCGCAGGGTCCATCCCGGTCAATGCAAAAGCCCGGCAAGCGCGCATTTGCCCCTCGTTAATTTTATCCG
Source organism: uncultured Hyphomonadaceae bacterium (assembly GCA_937873805.1). Taxonomy (GTDB): domain Bacteria; phylum Pseudomonadota; class Alphaproteobacteria; order Caulobacterales; family Hyphomonadaceae; genus UBA7672. Next base: position 4,549 of record CALMWO010000267.1, on the reverse strand, counting down.
GGTGTAATTGACGCGTAATTTTACCCGGGCGATATACCGACCTCCAGACGGAGACGCCCCATGACAACCGCCCCCGCGGCCATCGCCTTTGAAGGCGAGCGCCGGATCGCCATTGGCGCCCTGATCGATGTGGCCATGGCCGTCCGCAAGCGCGTCACCAAGCCGACGCACGAGAACGTCCAGGTGTTCGACTACGCGTCAGGCAAGACGCTGCATCTGGATCTCAGCGGCTCGGAGAAGGATATCCGCGCCCGGCTCGCCGTCGCCTCCCCGGCTGCGATGGCCCCGCCGGAGGACACTTCAGCGGCCCCGCGCGGCCCCGGGCGCCCCAAATTGGGCGTCGTCCCGCGTGAGGTCACGCTTCTCCCCCGCCACTGGGACTGGCTCAACGCCCAACCCGGAGGCGCCTCCGTCGCTCTTCGCAAACTCGTCGAGGAAGCCCGCAAGACCCGCGGCCAAAGCGACACCTTGCGCGCACGGCAGGAAGCAGCCTATCGCTTCCTTTCCGCCATCGCTGGGGACTGGCGCAATTACGAGGAAGCCAACCGCGCACTGTTTGCAGGCGACGCCGCGCGCTTCCAGGACCTCACCGAATCCTGGCCGGCAGACGTCCGCGATCACGCGCGCCACCTCGCATCTGCCGCCTTCTCTTCCCGCAAGACCTGATCGGATCTGTCCGTGACCGAGACGCTCGAAACCGCCAAAGCGCCGCTGCAGACGCAGCGAGGCCAATCGCCGAAGCCGCTCTGGCGCACCTTCCTGGCATTCCTGACGCCAATGATGCTCGCCAACGTGCTGCAATCGCTGTCCGGCACGATCAACAACGTCTTTCTCGGCCACATGATCGGTGTGGAAGCACTGGCTGCGGCCACAGTGTTCTTTCCGGTGATGTTCTTCTTCATAGCCTTCGTGATGGGTCTCGGCGCCGGCGCATCGATCCTGATCGGTCAGGCTTTCGGCAAGGGCGACCATGACCGTGTGCGTGCGATTGCCGGGTCGACACTTGCGCTATCGCTGATCTTCGGCGTCCTCGTCGCCATCTTCGGGGGGATCTATGCGGACGAGCTGATGCACTGGCTGCAGACGCCGGCAGACATCGTCGACGAGGCCGTGAAATACGCGCGCATCATGATGATCACGATGCCTGCCTTCTTCATCTTCATCCTTTTCACCTCGATGCTGCGCGGCGTCGGCGATAGCGTGACGCCTTTGTGGACGCTGGCCTTCTCGACCTTCATAGGCCTGATCGTGACGCCCGCCCTGATCGAAGGCTGGTTCGGGCTGCCGAAACTTGGCGTCGCCAGTGCAGCGGTAGCATCGCTCGTCTCGATGGTGTTCGCGCTGATATGGCTCGGCTGGTACTTGCTGCGCAGAAAACATCCGCTGGCGCCGACCGGCGCCTTCATGGCGAAGATCAAGCTTGACCCGAAAGTGCTGGGTCTGGTCCTGCGCCTCGGCGTACCGACGGGCATACAGATGGTGATCATGGCGGTTGCCGAACTCGCCCTGCTTGGCCTTGCCAACGGCTATGGCTCGAGCGCGACAGCGGCCTATGGCGCGATCAACCAGATCCTCGCCTACGTCCAGTTCCCGGCCATGTCGATTGGTATAGCCGCGTCGATCCTCGGCGCGCAGGCCATCGGCGGCGGCCGCGGCCATCAGCTCGGCGCCATCACCCGTACTGCTTTGATCCTCAACGCCATCATCACCGGCGCGGGCGTTGTCATTGTCTATCTGTTGTCTGGCCCGATCGTGACGATGTTCATCACCGACCCGCCGGTTATCGAGCTCACCCAGCACCTGCTCCACATCGTGCTCTGGAGCACGGTGGTGTTCGGCATGGCGGTTGTGTTCTCCAGCATGATGCGCTCGTCCGGAACGGTGTTGGCGCCAACTGCGATCGCGATCTTCTCGATCATTGCGGTCGAGGTGCCGGTGGCGATGTACCTCTCCGGCGCGATCGGCATCGACGGCGTCTGGTGGGCGTATCCATCGGCCTTCTGCGCCATGTTCCTGCTACAGGGCTCGTTCTACATGCTGGTCTGGCGCAAACGGTCGATCCGGGCGCTTGTCTAATCAGTCTGTTCGCCTCACGTAAGACTGGCCCCGGCCCAGCTTCATGCTAGGGAAGGCGAAACAAGTATTACACGAGGGAGTTACCCATGGCGCTTGAAGGTCTTCAGCTTCGTTCGCTGGTCAAGAAAAGCGGCGAACTCGAATTGTCGCTGGCGAAGGTGGCCGTCGCCGATCCGGCCCCGGATGAAATCGTCGTCCGCATCGAAGGCTCGCCCATCAACCCGTCCGACCTCGGCCTTCTCATCGGCCCGGCTGATCTCTCGACCGCGGTCATCACCGGCTCCAAGGACAGCCCTGTCGTCACTGCCAAAATCCCGGAAGTCGCGATGCGCGCGATGGGCGCCCGCGTCGACCAGGCCATGCCAGTCGGCAATGAGGGCGCCGGCACGGTTGTCGCCGCAGGCTCCTCGCCCGAAGCGCAGGCCCTGATGGGCAAGCTTGTCGCCATCCTCGGCGGCGAGATGTATGCCACCTACCGCACCGTGAAAGCCAAGGCCGCCTTGCCACTGCCAGCCGGCGCAACGGCCGCCGACGGCGCTTCCTGCTTCGTGAACCCGCTGACCGCCCTCGCCATGGTCACGACCATGCGCCTCGAAGGCCACACCGCTCTGGTTCATACTGCGGCCGCTTCCAACCTCGGCCAGATGCTCAACAAGATCTGCATCAAGGATGGCGTCGAGCTGGTGAACATCGTCCGCAGCGACGAGCAGACGAAAATCCTGAAGGACATCGGCGCCAAGCACATTGTCGACTCCTCGAAACCGACTTTCATGGAAGACCTGATCGCCGCACTCGTCACCACCGGCGCGACGCTGGCCTTCGACGCCATCGGCGGCGGCAAGCTGGCTGGCCAGATCCTTGGCGCTATGGAAATCGCCCTCAACTCCAAGCCCGGCGCCTACAGCCGCTATGGCTCATCCACGCACAAGCAGGTCTACATCTACGGTCGCCTCAGCCTTGAGCCGACCATCCTCGGCGCAGCTTACGGCATGGCCTGGGGCGTCGGCGGCTTCCTGCTGACGCCGTTCCTGCAAAAGGTCGGCATGGAAGAAGCCGGCAAGATGCGTGCGCGTGTGGCGGCCGAGCTGAAGACCACCTTCGCGAGCCACTACACGAATACGATCTCGCTCCGCGACGCGCTCGATCTGGAGACGATCAAATCGTACAACCGCAAGGCGACAGGCGAGAAATACCTGATCAATCCGAGCCTCTAACGGCTCGGACCTACTTTTCCTGAAGACCGGGTATGTTACACAGGCGCCGTTAGGGAACACACGGGCTATCCGTCGAAGAACGGAAGCTCGTATATCGGGAAGGAATACGCGTGGTTACGAGACTGGAAGCCCTCACGGCGCTGACGGCGCCCGGCCAACCGCATGAAATCATCGAGATCGAGGCGATTGGCCGTCGCATCCGCGCGTTCAAGAATGCACCGAAAAATCTCGGCCAACTTTACTCCGAAGCCCGCAGCGACAAACCCTTCCTCGTCTACGAAGACGAACGCCTGACCTTTGACGAAACATGGCGGCGCGCCTGTACGCTCGCCCATGTGCTGGTCAACGACTACGGCGTGAAGAAAGGCGACCGCATCGCCATCGCCATGCGAAACTATCCCGAGTGGATGATCGCCTTCATGGCCGCCACTTCGATTGGCGCGCTGACCGTTGCGGTCAACGCGCTCTGGACCGCCGATGAAATGTCCTACGGTCTCAACCTCTGCGAGCCGAAGGTTGTCGTCGTCGATCAAGAGCGCCTTGATCGGGTCGTGTCGCTGACAACACCGCCCAAGGACATGGCGATCATAGCTGTCCGCGCGACCAAAGCGCTGCCGGCCGGCGCGCGCGCTTGGACCGATGTGATGTCCGCGCCAGAACAATCCGAACTGCCGAATGTCGATGTCCAGCCGGACGATGACGCCATCATGCTCTTCACGTCCGGCTCCACTGGCAATCCGAAAGGTGCGGTGTCCACGCATCGCAACGTGATCCACGCGCTGCTGTCGTGGGAGCTGGATCTGATCGCCGCCTTCACCACTGGACTGATAGCCCGCCCGCCCGCCGATGCACCGCAACCTGCCTCGCTGCTCGTCATTCCGCTGTTCCACGTAACGGGCTTGCACTCCGTCGCCCTGTCCTGCTTCCGCCTGCAGCGCCGCCTTGTCTCGATGTACAAGTGGGACGCCATCAAGGGTGCAGACCTGATCGAGCGAGAAGGCATCACCAATTTCACGGCCACCCCCGCCATTACAGGCGATCTGGTCATTTTCTCGCGCGGCACAGGCCGCACGTTCCCGAGTCTCAGCTCGGTTGGCGGCGGCGGCGCATCGCGCGCGCCTGAGCAGGTTCGCGCGATCGATGCGGTCTTCGAGAAGGCCATGCCAGCCACGGGCTGGGGCATGACCGAAACCAACGCCATCGGCGTCGGCATCGCGGCCAGCGATTATCTTCGCAAACCGGAAAGCTCCGGCCGCGTT
>CALMWO010000266.1 GCA_937873805.1 uncultured Hyphomonadaceae bacterium | reverse complement strand
GATTTCTGGCCGTCCTACGAATTGGGGAACGCTCCATCCCCCACTTCGTTGCGGCGGTGGTAGCGTTTCGCGAAGGGAAGATCCTCGGGGCAGGCCCGAGGATGACGGTGGTGGGGGCGGGCGGTCTATGCGCCGCGTTTGCTGCGGATTGTTTCCAGCGTTTCGAGAACGTAGCTGCCCGGGGCTGGCTTGGCGCCGATGGAAGGGACCGGCGGCGGGATGTTCTTGCCGGATCTGGCGTTGAGCCAGTCGGACCAGAGTGGCCACCAGGAGCCGGGGTGTTCCTTGGCGTAGGCCATCCAGCCATCGCTGCTTGGCGGGAGGATATCGCTGATCCAGTAGCGGTATTTGTTGGCGCTGGGTGGGTTCACGACGCCTGCGATGTGGCCGCTGTCAGCGAGCAGGAAGGTGACGTCGCCAGTGAAGAGTTTGACGCCCTTATAGACCGACTGGAATGGCGAGATGTGATCCTTGCGCGCGGCGTGGATGAACACCGGCGTCTTGATCCGGCTGAGGTCGATGGCGTGGCCCTCGACGGTGAAGTTGCCCTTGGCGAGCGCGTTGTCGAGATAGAGACGGCGCAGGCTGCTGATGTGGAGGGGACCAGGCAGATTGGTCTGGTCCGAGTTCCAGTAGAGCAGGTCGAACGCTTTCGCTTCGTTGCCGAGCAGGTAGCGGTCTTCGACATAGCGCCAGATGAGGTCTTCGGGGCGCAGGAGGTTGAAGGCGTCGCGCATGGCTTCGCCGGGCATGACGCCGCCAGCTTCCGTGATGAGCTGTTCGATGCCGTCGATCGACGTGTTGTCGATGAAGAGGCCAAGGTCGCCGGGCTCGGAGAAATCGGTCTGCGCCGCGAGGAGGGTGAGCGACGCCATGCGAGTGTCGTTCGCATCGGCCAGTCTTGCCGCGAGGATGGAAGCGAGCGCACCGCCGACGCAGTAGCCGGCGACATTGACCGGCGCTTCGTGTTCCGTGTTGACCCAGTCGAGAGCGGCGCGGCCGCCGAATTTCAGATACTCGTCCCAGCCGAATGCCTTGGTTTCTTCATCGGCGGAGCGCCAGGAGACCATGTAGACGGTGAAGCCCTGATCGCGCAGCCACGCGACCAGCGAGTTCGCCGGCGTTAGATCAAGCACGTAGTATTTGTTGATCCACGGCGGGAAGATCAGCACCGGACTTTCGTGGACCTTTTTCGTCGTGGGGAAGTAGCGGATCAGTTCGATCAGCGGATTCTTGAAGACAACTTCGCCGGGCGTGACGGCAAGGTTGCGGCCGGGTTCGAATGCGTCGGGATCGGATTGCGTCGGCGAGATGCGGCCACGACCAGAATTGAAGTCTTCCTGCAGTTGCTGGAAGCCACGCTGAACCGACTGACCATCAGAATCAAAGAGCGCCTTCAGGGCCTTCGGGTTTCCCATCAGCATGTTGGACGGGGCCATGGCGGCGGTTGCCTGCTTGATGAAGAAGGCGGCGCGGCGGCGCTCGGTTTCGGACAAGCCCGGCGCATTCCAGGCGAGGCCTTCGGCCCAGTTGGATTGGGCGAGATAGATGCGGCGCATGAAATCGAAGAACGGGTTTTCGCGCCACGAGGCATCGGCGAAACGCGGGTCTGCGTCGGCGGTCATCGACGGGAAGCCGGCCGACATTTCCTGCAGCGCTTCGCTGTGGCGGCCGAACAGGTCGAGCTGGGCGTTATTGAAGGCTTCGGGTTGTTTCGAGTAGGCGTCTGCCAGTGACTTGAAGGCGGAGGTTGCGGCTTCGAGTTCCAGCTTGCGGGGGGCGGCCGTGCCAGCGAGCTTGGTTATGTCAGAAAGTTCACGACTGAGGTCAGCGATCTTCTGGCCGAGCCGCTGGAAGCTGATCTCGGAAAAGTCCGTGCCCGCTTGCTCCGCATTGGACGCATTTGGTGCGTCCTTCGGTGTGTCGTCGGGAGGATTTCCCCCGGTCTTCGGCATGGCTTCGATTTCCTGTTCCGTGACCCTTCAGCGGGACGGCGGTGAAACTGCCGCTCGCCAAACTGGCCGACTGTCACTAGGTAGTAACGGCAACGAGCGCAATCGTAGGACCTAAGCGTCCGCAACCGGAAGTGTAACATGTTCCGCCAGCTGGCGATCATGGCAGGTATCGGCGGCACAGCCCTTCTGGGCGGGTGTGCGGACATCATGCAACAGCCGACAATCTCGCAGCTGGCGCCGGACTGGTTCGAGCAAAAGGCCGTCGAGATCAAAGGCGAAGGCTATCCCGAACTCGCGGAAATCCCGCAAACACGGCCTGTTAGCGGCACCCGCGTCCAGTGGGAGCAGCGGGCGGCAGCCCTGAAAGTGCAGGCGGCGCAGCTCGAAGCCGACCATAATGCGCGGGGCGCGATCCGGTCGGACGAGGACGTCCGAGCTACGGCCGCGCAATGGCGCGCGTGTGTGGAAGAGGGGAAGGCCGTATGCGGGTCTCCGGCGCCAATGCCGGCCACCCCCGCGAAACCGGCTCCGGAAAAATCCGGACGTTAGCTGGTCTCCGCAATACTGCCCTCTTTCCGGTCAAATTTGCCTCGTAGCGGCCGTCACGATACGGCTTTACAGAATCCTTTACCCGCACGGGCGAGACCCGCCGGGTTCGATACAGGTGAACCGACATGATGTTGGATTTCCACAAGATCAGGCGCCTGCCGCCCTACGTGTTCGAGCAGGTGAACGTGACGAAGGCAGGCCTGCGCGCCAATGGCGCGGATGTCATTGACCTCGGCATGGGCAATCCCGACCTGCCGACGCCCCCGCATATCGTTGAGAAGCTGTGTGAGACGGCCCGCAAGCCGGACGTGCATGGCTATTCGGCTTCACGCGGCATTCCGGGTCTCCGGCGCGCGCTAACGGCTTATTATGACCGGCGGTTCGGCGTGAAACTGGACCCGGCGAAGGAAGTCGTCGTCACGCTGGGCTCGAAAGAGGGCTTTGCGAACCTGGCGCAGGCGATCTCGGCGCCGGGCGATACGATCATCGTGCCGAATCCGTCCTACCCGCTGCACTCGTTCGGCTTCATCATGGCCGGCGCGAGCATTCGCTCGGTCGAGGCGCATTCGCCGGAGCAGTATCTCTCGAACCTTGGCCGCGCCGTGCGCCACTCGATCCCGGCGCCGACGGCGATGGTGGTTTGCTATCCGGCCAATCCGACCGCGCAGGTGGTTGACCTCGATTTCTACAAAGAGGTCGTGAAGTTCGCGAAGAAGCACGACATCTGGGTGCTGTCGGATCTCGCCTACACGGAAATCTATTATGGCGACCCGCCGCCCTCGATCCT
>CALMWO010000265.1 GCA_937873805.1 uncultured Hyphomonadaceae bacterium | reverse complement strand
GATTGTTGCAAACGCAACCAAACCTCCTACATGTTGCATATGCAACAAAGTGACGAACCGCACGTTCGTCAAGGACACCAGCAGACTTTACCTCCTCAATAGTCAAATGGACATCAGATCATGACCCGCAAGATCGCCGTTCTGGTTGGCTCGCTCCGCAAGGACAGTTTCAGCCGCAAGATCGCCCGCAATATCGAGGCACTGGCCCCGGCGGGCTACACGTTCGAAGAGGTCGATATCTCCAAAGTCGGCTTCTACAATCAGGACCTGGACGGCAATCCGCCGGCCGAGTGGCTGGATCTGCGCGCGAAGGTCAACTCGGCTGACGCCGTCCTGTTCGTGACGCCGGAATACAACCGCTCGGTGCCGGGTGTTCTCAAGAACGCCATCGACATTCTCTCTCGCCCTTATGGCCACAGCGCTTTCAACGGAAAGCCCGCCGCAGTGGTTTCGAACTCGCCAGGCAATATTGGCGGCTTTGGCGCGCATCATCACCTGCGTCAGACGCTGGCCTTCCTGAACATGCCGACGCTGCAGCAGCCAGAAATGTACCTGTCGGGCGTCGGTGACTGGTTCGACGACGCGGGCAACGTGAAGAAAGAGGACACGCGCAAATTCCTCGCCCAGTTCGCGCAGACATTCGCCAACTGGATCGAGCAGACTGCGCCGAAAACGAAAGTTTCTGAAGCCGCCTGAGGAGGCGGAGGTCAAACTTGCGAGGCCCGCCTCGGCGGCGGGCCTCGCATTTTTTGCGTTCATGTCAGCTGGCAGAACGCGCCGCAGGCGTGAAGAATTGAATGCTTTTTCTTAATCTTTTTCCCTGATGCTCAAAGCATGAAGCGGCGCCTCGGGTGGGGATGCGCAGCACTACAGGGGAAGTGCATCGTGGAAAGTGAGTACCTGCGTTCAGCGCTGGGCGTTACCCAGCTTGCGTTGCAGACGAAACAGGCGCCGACCGGCGAAGTTGCCAGTCTTGTCCTTTTGCTGAAGCTCGCCGAGCTCGATATGCGGTGGGATCAACTTGAAGCACCTACCGGCCTGCCGACCCCCGCTGAAATTCGCGCGTTGATCTAGCTGAGCCCTGGGCAGCGGATTTCCAACATCCGCCTCCCACCTCTTGCGAGATGAGAGGCGTATAGTTGCTTGCCTAGGCCTTCGTTCCCAGCGGCAGTTTCGAATACGTCTTGCCGGTCGAAGCCAGCAGAGCGTTCGCAACGGCAGGACCGATCGGCGGCACTCCCGGCTCGCCAACGCCCGAAGGCGGCTCGGTCGAGGGGACGATGAAGACTTCCACCTTTGGCATCTGCGCCATCCGAAGCACGTTGTAGTCGTAGAAATTCGACTGCACCGGCGCGCCGTCCTTGATCGTGAGCGCTTCGCCGAGGATCGCGGATAGACCGTAGCCAATCCCGCCTTCCATCTGGGCGCGAACGATATCGGGGTTGATGACCGTGCCGCAATCGACTGCGCAGACAACGCGATCGACATGGAAAGTGCCATCTGCGTTGACGGTCACGTCTGCGACTTCGGCCACGTAGGACGAGAAGCTGTGATGCACTGCGACGCCGCGTGATTTTCCGGCGGGCACAGGGCCTGCCTTCTCGACGGCGAGATTGAGCACGCCAAGTTGCCGTGGCTCCTTGGCCAGCAGCGCGCGGCGCAGCTCGACCGGATCCTTGCCTGCCTTGCGCGCCGCCACATCGAAGAAGTGCTCCTTCGCATAGGCCGTGTGCGTGTGACCAACCGAGCGCCACCAGAGGATCGGCACCGGGTTCTTCACCAGATGCACGTCCACGCTGACGTTCGGGATCGCATAGGCGATGTCGTTCGAGCCTTCGATTGACGAAAAGTCTGGCGCGCCCGGCGGCAGGAAGGGCGTGCCTTCCATGATCGACTGGATCGCTGTGCGGTCACCCCAGGCTTCGATTGCGCCGTTGTTCACGCGGGCGGTCATGCGGTGGATGTTCATCGGGCGGTACTTGCCCGTGCGGATGTCGTCCTCACGCGTCCACATCAGCTTCACCGGAGCTTTGCCGTTGAGCGCTTTGGCGAGGTGCGCTGCTTCGGTTGCAAGGTCGGCGTCCGGCGTGGCGCGCCGGCCGAACGAACCGCCAGCGACGTGCGTGACCACAGTCACCTGTTCGGGCTTGAGGCCCAGAACGGTGAAGATCGCACGTTGGTCATTGGTCGGCATCTGCGAGCCGGAGTGATACGAGCAGGACTCGCCCGGCTTGTATTCGATCACGCAGTTGAGCGGCTCCATCGGCGCATGCACGAGGAACGGGAACTCGAAGTCTGCGGTGATGACCTGGCCAGCACCCTGAAGGCCAGCTACGCCTTTGCCTTCCTTGCGGGCTTCAAGGCCCGGTTTGGCGAGCAGCTTGCGGTAGTCTTCGAGCATCACGTCGCTGGAACGCTTCTCGGCGGCGCTGTCATCCCACGTGACTTTCAAGGCTTCGCGGCCCTTCCGGGCAGCCCAGAAGTTGGTGGCCACCACGGCAACACCGTTCGGCACCTGCACGACATCGGTGACGCCGGCCACGGCCTTGGCGCCCGTGTCGTCGAAGCTCGCAACCTTGCCGCCGAATTTCGGGCTGCGCGCGATAACGGCGGTCAGCGTACCTTCGGGGTGATAGTCGAGAGCGTATTGTGCGGTGGCGTGCACCTTGCCCGGCGTGTCGAGACGGCCGAGTGTCTTGGCGGGATCGCGTTCCTTGCCGATGAACTCATAGGCCGAAGCCTCCTTGTACTTCAGCGACTTCGGATCAGGCGGGGTGAGGGCGGAGGCTTCGGCAGCGAGTTCGCCGAAGGTCGCCTTGTGATTGCCGGAGGTCATTTCGCCCTTGGCGACTGTCACGGTCGAAGCATCGACCGACCACTTCTTGGCGGCGGCCTGGCGCAGCATTTCGCGGGCAGATGCGCCTGCGGCGCGGAGCTGTTCCCACGATGACAAGATAGCGGTCGAGCCGCCGGTTCCCATCATGCCGCCAAAGGCGGGGTTGCCGTAGAGCTTGTCGTCAGCCGGTGAATGCTCGAAGCGCATCTGGCTCCAGTCGGCGTCGATCTCTTCAGCCACGATGGTGGTGAGGCCTGTCGAGACACCCTGGCCCATTTCGAGGTGGCGCAGGAAGACGGTGACGGTGTTGTCCGAACCGACGCGGACATACGGCCCGAGCATGTTCTGCGCGACAGGCCCCGAAGTAGCATCGGCCGCGCGAAGGTCGCAGCCGACGGCAAAGCCGGCAGCGCCGAAGCCCACAACGCCCAGAACGAACCGGCGCGAAGGCGAGAAAGTTGCTGTGTCAGCCATGACGATTACCCCATGATCTCGGACGCGCGCGCGACGGCGCCACGGATGCGGTGATAGGTGGCGCAGCGGCAGATGTTCGATGTCATTCCATCGGTGATCTGCTGTTCGCTGGGCTTGGGCGTGGTGGTGAGGAGCGCTGTCGCGGCGAGCATTTGACCCGACTGACACCAGCCGCACTGGACGACGTCCATTTCAGCCCAGGCCTTCTGCACGGCCTGGCCGGCGGGTGTATCGAGGCCTTCGATTGTCGTGATCTTCTTGCCTTCCAGTGAAGCGGCCGGGGTGACGCAGGCGCGGGTTGGTTGCCCGTCGACCAGCACGGTGCAGGCGCCGCACGCGGCAACGCCGCATCCGAACTTCGTGCCGGTCATTTTCAGATCTTCGCGCAGATACCAGAGCAGGGGGCGATCTTCCTCCCCTGCGTATTCCTGATCCTTGCCGTTGATGTTCAGCTTCATGGCACCCTCCGCCGCCCGCACTATTGTTTGCGCCACTGTTTCAGGACGCGCTACGCGCGACAATACTTGAAGGTGAGCGGACGCTCACCCACAAGGCGACCGAAAAGTGCGACGCCTAAAAGGTGTGGCGCCAAAGCGATATTTGTTGCGAACTACAGCGAACTTGCCGCGACGTCGCGAGTAATTCGCAGTCGCGGATCTAGTGCTTGGTCGGGACGTCGCCGGGCTTCGATTTCCGCTTCCGCGAGACGAGATTGAGGATCTCGACGAAGGCTGAGAATGCCATCGCTGCGTAGACATAGCCTTTCGGCACGTGAATGCCGCAGCCATCAGCAATCAGCACCATCCCGATCATCAGGAGGAAGCCGAGCGCCAGCATGACGACGGTCGGGTTGGCGTTGATAAAGCGCGCCAGCGGGCCCGAAGCCAGCAGCATTACGGTCACCGCGACGATGACGGCTGCGAACATGATCGGCAAATGATCGGTCATGCCCACGGCGGTCAGGATCGAATCGACCGAGAAGACCAGATCGAGCAGCAGGATCTGCACGATCGCCGAACCGAAATTCATCACGGCCTTGCCCGCAATCGGCGCGTCCTGCTTGTGATCGGTGCCCGGATCCATGGTGTGGTGGATTTCGGTGGTGGCTTTCCAGACCAGGAACAGGCCGCCGGCGATCAGGATCATGTCGCGCCAGGAGAAATCGGTCTCGAAGGTCGGGTGGCCGGTCAGGGGGTCGATATCGCCCTGTATGCCGAGGCTCCAGACTGTCTGATCAAGACCGACCAGCCAGGCGATTGAACCGAGCAGGGCAAGGCGCATGATCAGGGCAAGGCTGATGCCGATATTGCGGGCCCTGGCCCGGTTTTCCTCGGGCAGCTTGTTCGTCAGGATCGAGATGAAGATGAGGTTGTCGATGCCAAGCACGACTTCCATGACGATCAGTGAAATCAGCGCCGCCCACGCAGCCGGATCGGATAGAAGCGGCGCAATGTCGAAATCCATGTCGGCGAAAGCTCCCTCAGCCCTGCTCTTGAGCAGGCACCGCTATGTAGGGTGTTTGCGGATGGGAGTTAAGCGGAAACAGCGCGTAAGCGGCGTTACGCAAGCCGAAGTCTCATAATGTATTCGTCATCGAGCGTGTCCCCGACCTTGAACTTGTAGCCACCGACCTTTTCGAAGCCGCGGCTTTCATAAAGGGCGATGGCGCGTTCGTTCGATTCCCAGACGCCAAGGAACAGGTTCTTTGCCCCGCGCTGCCGCGACCGTTCGATCGCCCAGGCAAGTAGGATGCGGCCGACGCCAACGCCCTGACCGGCCTGATACACATAGACGCGGTGGAGTTCGAGCGCAGGCTCCGGGCCGACATCGAAAGGCAGTTTGCAGGGACCGATCTTGCAATACGCGACCATCTTCCGGCCGGAGTAGGCGATACGCACCTCGACGTCCGGGTCTTTCAGGTCGGCTTCCATCTTGCCGATGGAATAGGTCTCATCAAGAAACTGACGCAGATCACCGGGCGAATAGAGATCGCCAAACGTCTCGACGAATGTTTCCCGGCCAGCCTCCGCCAGACCGGCGGCGTCCTTCAACTGGGCGTCGCGAAAGGTCAGGTCGCGGTCCACGCGTAACTCCGGTTAACTGTCAGACAGGTGCTTCAGTGCGGCAAGCATAGATGAATTCGCGGACCGCGTCGCCCAGCAGCACCAATTTGGCGAGCGACCACCCGCCCTGGCTGTCGAATGCCCGCATGGGTTGCATCAGGCGGTCGGCAAGCGCGCGCCGGGGCTCGATCCAGGCATCCACCAGTCTGCGCGCCGTCTCCCGATCAACCGTCGCGGGATCGACCTTGTTCTTTTGCGCCAGCCGTATGGCGGCAATGGTCAGCTCGCTCTGGCGGCGGGGCAGGTCGTCGGCGACGCGCTGGAGCGCAAGCCTGTCCCAATGATCGCGGGGGTCGAGATCCCTGACGGCGGACCGCATGCCGTCGAATCCAAGTTGCTGGCCTAGCTGGTGCTGCATGAACAGGGAGGCCTTGAGCGGCCATTTGGTCTGGTCGGCAATCTCCACCGTCTCGCGCGCGGAGGCCAAAGCACGAACCAGGGCGACATCATGAGCGATATCGGCAGGCGCTCCCGCGCTAAGGTATTTCTGCGCGCGCGCATCCACCCGAGCCTGAACAAGCGGGGAGAGGGCGGAAGGCAGGAGGTTGCGAATTTCGGTGATGGCGCTGCGGCTGCGTTCGACGACTTTTGCAATTGAACCCGTGCGCAAAAGCTCCGGCTCTGTCGTGAAGCTGCTGGCCAGCATGCGAAGGTTGGCGGAGGTTTCGACCAACATCATTGTCTGCGCCGCCGCAGGAGCTTTGCCATCTAGCGCGTTGATCCGGTCCACCAGTTCATCGAGATGGAAGGCGGACAGCGCCGCCTCGAATCCCTGGGCGATATGACCGGCGTCAACACCCTCCGCATCGCGCTTCTGGATCACGAAGCCTGGCCCGGTCATGTTGACGATACGGTTGGCCAGCCGCGTTGCGATGATTTCGCGCCGCAATCTGTGGCGCTTCCGCGCCTCACCGAATTTCTCCAGTTCGTCGGGGAAATACCCGACCAGCAGAGGCTCGAATGCCGGATCGTCCGGCGCCTTCGATGCGATGAGCGAGGAGAAAAAGTCGAGCTTCGCGTACGCCATGATCACGGCGAGCTCTGGCCGCGTCAGGCCGAGATGTTGTTCACGCAATTTTCGGAACGCCTCCGTCGAGGGCAGGCCCTCCACGACGCGGTCCAATTTCCCTTGGGTCTCAAGGGTTTCGATGAGGCCTTCATGACTGTCGAGGTCGGCGGGCGCGGTTGCCTGCATGACGGACAGCGCGGCTGTCTGATCGTAATTGTTCTCCAGCACGAGATGGCCGACATCATCGGTCATCGAGGCCAGCAGGGCGTTGCGGTCGTCCGCCTTCAGCGCGCCTTCATGGATCGCCTCGGCGGTGAGGATCTT
>CALMWO010000264.1 GCA_937873805.1 uncultured Hyphomonadaceae bacterium | reverse complement strand
GAGACGGGCAAATTCGTGGCCGACAATCAACCTGATGCGACGCATGCGATGCCGGGCAACACGGCGGCGAAGATGCGAGGATGGAAGATCCATGCGTCGCAGGAGAACTATGTGCAGGCGGCCTACGGCTTCCCCGACTGGCTGCTCTACCTGCTGTGGGACCAGGAGTTCTATCGGTTGGTGGATCTCGATGCGGCGCCGTGAAGCTGAAATGAAAACGGCCCGACATTGCTGCCGGGCCGTTCGTGGTCAGATTGCGGTCGAGATCAGTTGAAGATCTCGAACAGGCCGGCTGCGCCCTGGCCGCCGCCGATGCACATGGTCACGACGCCATACTTGGCCTTGCGACGCTTGCCTTCGAGGAGGAGGTGGCCGGTGCAGCGTGCGCCGGTGACGCCGTAAGGGTGGCCGATCGAGATCGAGCCGCCGTTGACGTTGTATTTCGCCGGGTCGATGCCGAGGAAGTCGCGTGCGTACAGGCACTGTGACGCGAAGGCTTCGTTCAGCTCCCAGAGGTCGATGTCCTGAACCGTCAGGCCGTGACGGGCGAGCAGGCGGGGGACAGCGTAGATCGGGCCGATACCCATTTCGTCAGGCTCGCAACCGGCGACTGCGAAGCCGCGGAAGGCGCCGAGCGGTTCGAGGCCGCGCTTGGCGGCTTCTTTTGCTTCCATGAGCACGAGCGCTGCGCCGCCATCGGAGAACTGCGAGGCGTTGCCGGCGGTGACGTATTTTCCTTCAGCGATCTTCTGGCCGCCCTTGAAGACCGGCGCGAGCTTCTGAAGATCGGCGAGGGTTGTCTGCGGACGGTTGCAATCGTCTCGGCTGACGGTGACGTCTTCCATCGTGACGACGCCCGTCTCCTTGTTGGTGACGGCCATCTTGGTCTTCATCGGCACGATTTCGTAGTCATACTTGTTGGCGGCTTGAGCCGCGGCGGTGCGCTGTTGCGATTGCAGAGCGTATTCGTCCTGAGATTCACGCGAGACGTTGTAACGCTCGGCGACGATCTCGGCGGTTTCGATCATGGTCATGTAGATGGCCGGGATCTTGGCGAGCAGTTTCTCGTCGAGCGCGCGGTTGCGGCCATCAGCCGAGAGCGGGCGCGGGGGAGCAAACTGGACGAGCGAGATCGACTCGACGCCGCCGCCGACCATGATGTCCGCGCCGTCGCGGATCTGGTGAGCAGCGAGAGCGATGGCGTTGAGGCCCGAGGAGCAGAAGCGATTGATCGTGCCGCCGGCGACTGACACCGGCATATCGGCCCAGAGGGCGGCCTGGCGGGCGATGTTGCCGCCGGTCGCGCCTTCAGGATTTGCGCAACCGAGGTAAACGTCCTCGACTTCTTTCGGGTCGATCTTTGCGCGCTCGACCGCGTGCTTGATCGCGTGTCCTCCGAGAGCTGCGCCGTGGGTCATGTTGAACCCGCCCCGCACCGATTTCGCCAGCCCCGTGCGAGCCGTCGAAACGATCACTGCCTCACGCATTCAGTCCTCCGTACCGGTTATTCAAGCCGTTGTTGGGGGTACCTTAAGCGACAGATTTCGGGGGAATGCAACTGAACGCGCCCGACAAGCGGGGCCTGTCGGGCGCAAATTCGCTTGGAGAAAGTATCCCGGGCTATCAGCCGCCCGGCTTGGCGGTCGTCGTCGTGGTGGTGACCACCGTGGTCGGCAGGCTGACCGGGGTGGCGAGCACGGCTTCGTGCTGGGCCTTCACGATATCTGCCGTGGTGTAGTTCTTTTTGGCGGCGACGATGGCGTGGACTTCCGGGGCGATCGGGTTTGCCGCGTCGAGGGTGGGGCGATCAGAAACCGGGGTGATGATTTCGGTGGTCGTCTCAACGGTGGCGGACGGGGTTTCGCTCACGACGGTGTCGATGGTGATGCTGGTCTGCGGTTGAGGCGCGTCGGCAACCACCGTGGCAGGTGCGCTCTCCGTCGGAGTGGTCGGCTGCACCGTAGACGGATCAGCGCCCTGCACGGTGACCTGACCTTGCGCGGTGACAGTATTGCTTTGAACCGTGTCCGGTGTTGCTGGCGGTTGTTGTGCGAAAGCGGGGGCAGCCAAGGCAGCGACGAGCGCCGCGGATGCGAGAAGGCGTTTCATGGAAATTGTCCTGCTAGGTTGTGGCGTGTAGGCGTGGCTCCTAGGGAAGACGCGAAGGCGTCATTCGTTCCAACTCTTGAGGCTTTGTAACATCCTCGGCCTGGGGCGTGGGCCCACTCGCGTGCTCGGGCTTTTCGATGTGGTCGGCCACATATGCGCCGCGCTGTCCCGGCTTCGCCGGCGCGTCGATGGTCGTGTCCTGCGTCGTGAAGAGTTCGAGTTGCGAGTTGAGTTCCGCACCCAGGCAGATGGCATACGCGGAGAGCCAGAACCACGTCAGCAGAGCAGCGACGGCGCCGAGCGATCCGAACGTCGCATTGTAGGCGTTGAAGTTCTCAAGGTAGGCCGAGAAGGCGATTGAGGCGACGAGCCACACAACGCCGGCGGCGAGTGCGCCAGGAATAATCCACCACCAACGGGCGCTGGCTCGCGACGGCGCTATGCGGTAGATCATGGCGCATGCCGCGCTGAATAGAGCGATCATCAACAGCCAGCGCGTGGTGCCGACGACGGCGTCGACGAATGCGCCGAGATAGAGCGCTTTCAGGATCGGGGGCACAGCAGCGATTGCGGCAAGCGAGATCGCGGCAAAGATAATGCCGCAGAAGGTGAAGCCCAGCGTCAGCAGCGTGACGTGAAAGAAATTGCGCTTCTCCTTCTCGTGATAGGCCATGTTCATCGCCTGCACGAGCGCGGAGGTCGCGCCGTTTGCGCCCCACAGGGCCAGCAGCGCGGAGATGATGAGGCCGAAGGTCAGGCCGCCATCGTCCTGGTTGGCGATCACGACCATCTGCGCAGCGACAAGATCGAAGGCGTCTGGCGCGAAGTCGCTGATGCTTTGCAACTGTTGCCCAAGCGACGCCATGTCTGTGAACAGGCCCCACACCATGAGCGCGGCAGCGATGGCGGGGAATACCGAAAGGAAGGCGTAGAACGCTATGCCCGCGGACAGGAGGCCGACATTGTCAGCCCCGATGCGCCCGGCCACGCGAATGAGAATGGCGCGCCAATCCTTCCAGCGGATTGCGGTCGGGGTTGCCACATCGTGTCGGCTCTTCATCAGACCCGCAACGCAGGGCTGGGGAGATGGGTTCCGTTGGCCGCATTGCGGCAATGGCGACGCAGCGTAAGTTGGATGGATGAGTCGAGACCTTGCCGCCCTGAAGCTGAAACCTGTTCCCGAATCCGCCGAGGTGCTGGCGCGGAAGGCTGGCTATCGCGAGGTGGTGCGTATCGACTTCGAGAATGCGTTGGCGAACGAGCCCTGCGTCGAGGTGCGCGGTCTCGGGATCGCCGGCGACAATCATTACAACACGCCGCGCAATCCGCCTTACTATGTGAGCGTCCCGGGGTCGGTGGCGGAGCTGTATCTGCGCAAGACCGTGGCGGCGAAGCTGGGCGACGTGAACGCGCGGCTGAAGACGATCGGGATTGAGTTGTATCTGTTTGACGCGTGGCGGCCGCAGGCGATCCAGCGGTACTTCCACGATGTCTGGTTTCCCGAATGGCTGGTGAAGCGGCAACCGCAGCTGGCGGGGCAGGTGCTGGTCGACGAGGTGGAGAAATACTGGGCCGCGCCGACGGCCGGGGCGACCTCGCCATCACCGCATTCGACGGGCGCCGCGCTCGATCTGACGCTGATGTTCAGTGACACGCGCCAGCCATTGTTTATGGGCGGCATATTTGATGACCTGACGGACGAAGCCTGGACGGACGGGTTCGAGCGCAAGGAAGTTGTCTCCATGTCGGACGAAGAAGCCCGTGCAAACCGGCGGCTGCTGTATTGGGCGATGACTGAAGCCGGTTTTGCCAACAATCCAACGGAATGGTGGCATTATTCGTGGGGTGACCAGATGTGGGCCAAGCTGGGCGGGCACTCCGCAGCCCATTATGGCGGCTGCAATCCCACCGGCCAACCCGATGCCTGACCCAGGCGCTTAAGACCCCGGCAACCTTAAGCGGCGAGAGTGCTCCCACAGTTGCTTCGGGGCCAGAATGCTCAACGCCTTCGTAAAACATGTTGCCAAGTCCATTGGCATGCCGGTCGACCGGACCGAGGCTGCTATTGGCATCGTGTTGAACGCTGCTGATCGGCAGGGCGCACCGATTGCTGACGAGATTTTCGAGCGGGTTCCAGGTGCGCGTGTGCTGGCTGCGAACATGGGCGCGACCGTTGGCGCGTCCACCGGCGTGATCGCGCGACTGATTGAGCGCACGCCCGGCGGCCGCATGGCCGTGGCGGAACAGGTTATTCGTGATCTCCACAAGGCGGGTCTGGGAAACAAGGAAATCGGCAAGCTGTTTCCTGCGATCGGCAAGTACGCAGAATCCGCGTTCGGTGTGACGGGTGTCGGCCATCTCGGCGACATGTTCGGCGCCGTGAACGCTCCAGCCAGTGCAGTTAGTAGCGTAGCCTAGAGACACCGTAGAGTTCTGAAACATGGCGGGCGGCCTTCGGGTCGCCCGTTTTGTTTTCTGGAAACTGCGTGGTGCTCAGTGCTTTTCGCACTTTCGCACCTTGGCTCCACTTTTTCGAGAAAAGTCGGGAACCGGTATTCGCCTGCAGGCGTATATACCACGGTCTTCCCGGTGAGGCGGTCTTATCCGTCCCCCCCGACCCCCCGAGACTGCGCGCCGGGAAGACGCCTGATTTCGAGAATACCTGCTCGCCCGCCCGGCATTGTCGCGCGGGCGAGTTGCGTTTTGGGGTCAGTGTCGGGCGTCGGCCGAAGGCAGGGGGAGCTGGATATCGTCTGCTTGCTTCGGCGCTGTCGAAATTCGCCCTGCGATGGCGGCGCGAACTGCATCATTCGGTGCTGCGAGTGACGCGGACACGAATGCCGTCTGAGCCTTGATCGGATCGCCTGATTTCTCTTCGAGCACGGCGCGGCCCAAAGCGACGCGCCAGTCTTGTGGCGTGATAGCCGCCAGTTGATCGATGCGGCTTTTCGCTTCATCGAGCTTGCCAGCGTCAAGCAGGCAGAGCGCGTGATCGCCCATGGCGGAGAGCGCCCATGCATCCTTTGCAAGCTCGGCGGCAGACGTGGTGCAGCGCGTGGCGTCGATGCCTGCGATGGCTGCGGTCGACGTGGCCTTTTGCGGTTGTGGCGCGGGTGAGGGAGTTGCGGGCGCGGGGTGCGACTGGAGGGCGTCGGCAGGCTGAGCCGGCTTTTGTGGCGCGGCGGCTGGTGCGATCGGAATGGGGGCTATTGCGGGCGTTGGTTTGGCGGGCGCCGCTGCTGCCATCAGCGAGGCGCCGGCATGCAGGCTGGGTTCCGCCAGTTTCGCTTCGACCAGAACGGCGTTGCGGTAGATCACGGTCGTTGCGTTGGCGAATGCGGCGCCTGAAAGGGTCAGCTTGCCAGAAGTCGCCTCTACCTTCGTCACCAGCGAGCCAGCGGGTGGCGCAAGGGTGAGCGGGACCAATGTTACGCCATCGATCTCGACCGTAAGCGCCTCGCCAGAGGCCTTTGCGGCGGCCGCGGCGGGTTGTTGTGACAGCTTGATCAGGATCGAGATGGTTTCGCCGTCGCGCCCGACCTGGATATCGTTGATGCGCGCGGAGGGGGCGAGCGGCTGGGGTGCGGCCGGAGTGGTTGGCGCGGGGGCGGACTGCGCGCGCGCGACAGGCCCGCCCAAAACTGGCGTGACCAGCAACGCGCTTGTGAGGCAAGCGCCGGATACCCAAGCAGAGGGGAATCGCATCCGCATCATGCCTCCAGCCGGTACGCCTGAGGCGTTAATTGCTGGTTAGCATTGCTTAACGCGGGCCTCGTTCCGGGGTACGCTTGAGCCATGAGCGATCAGACACTTGCGACCTTGAAGCAGATTCCGGCAGTGGAGCTTGGTGGCCCTGGCTCCCCGGAAACGGAGCAATGCTCCAACGCGGCAATCGCCGCGCTGAGTGAAGCAGCGGGGATGGAGTTCCGCCTGACGTCACTTTCACTGGATGTCGCGTCGCATGCGATGGGCGTCGGCATGGTCGAGCTTGCGACGAAGATCGACAAGCGGGCGAAGTCGATCGTGTTTGCTTCAGTGGAAGCGCGCATGGGCGCTTCACTGGTGTTCTCGGCGCAAGGGTTGTTCAGTCTGGTGCGATGAGCGCGCGCGTTTAAAGCGGCTTGTCTTTCAGCGGCAGCAAATCCGGGAAATCGCCGTCGCGCTTTTCGGCTTTCGCAGTGAAGGCTTCACGCATGTGCGGTCCCGAGAGCATGGCTGCGTTCCAGACGCCGATATAATCGAGAGCGTCCGCCGTGGTGTGATCGCGTGCGTAGTTGATCATGGCTTTGGAGCCTGTGACGGCGAGCGGGCTCTTGGTCGCGATCTCTTTCGCTATGCTCGTGGCGTGATCGAGCATGGCCGCTTGCGTGTCGAAGACCTCGTTCACAAGACCCAGTTCCTTCGCCTTTTGCGCGGGCAGGCGTTCGCCTGTGTAGGCGATCTGGCGGACCCAGCCGTCTGGCATCAATTTCGTAAGGCGCGGGAATGTGCCCACATCGGCAGTCATGCCGATATTGATCTCCTGGATGCAGAAGAAAGCGTCTTTCGTTGCGAAGCGGAAGTCGCAGGCCGAGATCATGTCGACGCCGGCGCCGATGCAGCCGCCCTGCACGCAGGCGATGACCGGCATGCGCGCCTGTTCGAAGCAGGTGAAGGCGTCCTGGAGCGGGCGGAGATCAGCCCGGAATTTTTCCGCGCGTAGGTGCGGATCGTTGACCGCCCCGACGATGCCATCCGGGCGCGTAAAGACGGCGAGGTCCATTCCGGCGGTGAAATGCTTGCCCGACGAGGAGAGCACGATGCAGCGCGCCTTCGCGTTCCGGTCTATGTCGCGGACGATCGCGGGCA
>CALMWO010000263.1 GCA_937873805.1 uncultured Hyphomonadaceae bacterium | reverse complement strand
CGCAACGTCGAAGCCACGGCGCTGAAAACCAATATGGAAGCGGCGGCGGAAGCCTGTCGCCAGATGCGCCTGCGCGATCTTGCCGGCCTCATCGTGATCGATTTCATCGACATGGAGGACAACAAGAACAACCGCGCCGTCGAAAAGAAGATGAAGGACTCGCTGAAGATCGACCGGGCGCGCGTGCAGACCGGCCGTATCTCGCAGTTCGGATTGTTCGAGATTTCGCGCCAGCGCCGTCGCGCAGGCGTGCTCGAGCTGTCATCGGAAGTCTGCGATCATTGCGGCGGCTCGGGCCGCATGCGGTCGATCGAGAGCGCTGCGATCCAGTTGCTTCGCATGGTCGAAGCCCGCGCCGCTGACGATCGCGTCGAGAGCGTGCATGTCGAAGCGGCCAGCGAAGTTGCGTTGTATCTTCTCAACGAGAAGCGCTCGTCCATCGCGAACATTGAAGCCGATTGCCATGTCGCCGTTCGCATCGAAGCGGACGAAGATCTCAAGACCGGCGAGTTCAAGATCGAAGGTCGCGCTGCTGGCGAGACGGTTTCCTACAAGCCAATCCCGCCGATTGATCTGCGCAAGCTGAAACCCCTGCCCCCGCCGGCAGCGGATGAGATCGAGGACGAAGACGAAGAGATCATCGAGGACTCGGACGAAGAGTCCGATGACCACGAGGGTCACGATCACGACGATGAAGACGAGGATGGCGAAGACGAAGCCAGCTCGGACGCCGAGAAGGACGATGACGAAGATCGTGGCGCCGCTGGCCGCCGTGGCCGCCGTGGCGGTCGCCGCCGCCGTGGCGGACGTGATCGCGAGCGCGAAACCTCCGGTATGGAGATCGTCGAGCCTTCGGATGAAACCACGCCAATCGCCGCCAAGGATGATGGCGGGCGTGATGATGGACGCGGACGCGGCGGCCGCCGCCGGCGTCGTGGCGGACGTGATCGCGACCGTGATCGGGATCGTGGCGAGCGCAATCGTACGCCGGATATTGCGGCTGACGGCGGCGAAATGCTGGACGCCATCGCATCGGCGCCGTTCCTCGTTGTAGTCGCGCAGCAGGAACAGGAAACCGCCGGCGAAGCCGAGCTCTCCTCCTCAGCGGCGCCGCTTGCCACAGCTCCGGTCGAGGCCGTGCCGGTTTTCGAAGCTCCCGCAGAACGCGAGCCGGCTCAGCCTGAACGCGAAACGCCGCAGGCCGAAACGCCGGTTCGTGACCACGAAATCGCCGCAACCGCCCCGGAAGCTCCGAAGGTCGAACAGTCCGTGGAGCAAACCACCATTGAGTCTGCGCAGGCCGAGGCCCGCCGTCATGCCATTCACGGCACGCCGGAAGAGCCTGCCCCCGCGTCGGACAAGGCCCCCCGCAAGGCGGGCTGGTGGAACCGCCGCAAAACGGGCTGAGACCGGGTCAGCAGCAGCCGGACTGCCGCGCGGATTTGCTTCTCTCGCAACGGGAGATAGCTTGCCGGCGGGAGTGCGGAACTGAAGGAGGCGTTCTGATGAGCGTTCTGAAGCGGATTGCACACGCGGTCGCGGCATCTGCGCTCGCATTGGCCGCGCCAATGGCAGCGTCTGCGCAAGGGCTTATCCGTGACGCCGAGATCGAGCAGATCCTGCGCGATTATTCAGATCCGCTGTTCGAAGCCGCAGGCCTCAAAGCTTCGGATGTGAACATCTACATCGTGCAGGACGACAGCCTAAATGCGTTCGTGGCTGGCGGACAAAACCTGTTCCTTCACACAGGTCTCATCATGGAGACCAAGACGCCGGAAGAACTCAAAGGCGTTATCGCGCACGAGACGGGCCACATAGCGCTCGGCCACAACGTGACGCGCGACCAGCAAGCCGGGGGTGCGTTCCAGAGCACCTCGCTCATCACCATGGGTCTCGGCGCCCTCGCCCTCTTCGCTGGCGCGCCAGATGCGGCACTCGCCCTGTTCGGCTCGTCTTCCACATTCGGCATGCTGTCAGCGTTCAAATTCACCCGTGCCGAGGAAAGCGCGGCCGACCAGTTCGGCCTCGATATTCTCGGCACGACAAACCAGTCTGCTGACGGTCTTCCGGGGTTCATGGAGCATTTCCGTTATGAAGAGTTGATGTCGGAAGCTCGCCGCGATCCGTATTTCCGCTCACACCCGATCTCAAGCGATCGCATCGCGGCTCTTACCCGCCGCGCAGCCGACATCACCGCGAAGTCCAAGCCGCAGAGCCCCGAGACAATCGAACAGCTCGCGATGATGAAAGCGAAGCTGGTTGGCTTCATCGGGCCGGCCACGCGCGTATCATCGCGCTATCCCGACAGCGACCAGTCGATGCCGGCCAAGTACGCACGCGCAATCGCAGCCTATCGCGCAGTCGATATCAAGGCCGCGCTTACGCTGACGCAGCAGCTGATCGAAGCGGACCCGAACAACCCGTATTTCGAAGAGCTGAAGGGTCAGATCCTGTTCGAGAGCAACAAGGCGGTCGAGTCGATCGCGCCGCATCGCAAGTCGGTGGAGCTTGCGCCGCATCATGCCCTTCTGAAGGTCAACCTAGCCCGGTCGCTGATCGGGACGAAGACCGACGCGAACATCGACGAAGCGGAAGGCCTGCTTATCGACGCACTGGCGCTGGAGCACGACAACGCTTTTGCCTGGAACCAGCTGGCGGTCGTCTATGCCAAGCAGGGCCGGATCGGTGATGCGGATCTCGCGACGGCTGAGGAAGCCTATCAGGTTGGTAATATGAGCCGCGCCCATATTTTCGCTCGGCGGGCGCGTGACAAGCTGACGCTGGCAACGCCGAACGGACAGCGCGCCGATGATATCATGGCGCTTTCCGACCCGCGCAACAGGCCCCGTGGCTCGCGCCCCGGATTTGCCAATACCGCGCTGCACACCCAACATTGATGATGAAATCCGGACAAACCGGACCATATTCTGTTCAGAATAGCCGGGCATTATGGCCCGAAAGGACCTGCCTGATGCGCTACAAGATCATGACGACGGTTGCCGCCGCGCTCGCCTTCACGGCTTGCTCTGGCCAAGGCCCGGGCGCGGTGAAAGCTCCAGACGCGGTCGGCGATCTGTCCAAGGCGCAGATCGAAGCGATCGTGAAAGAATACCTGATGCGGGAGCCGATCGTTCTCGCCGAGG
>CALMWO010000262.1 GCA_937873805.1 uncultured Hyphomonadaceae bacterium | reverse complement strand
GAGGCCCAGGGCAGTTCCTCCTCATTCTCCCTCAGGAGACGTGTCAGATAAAACGCACAAACTGTGCGTTGGATGCACGGTCGCGATTACTTGAGATCGAAGCGATCGAGGTTCATCACCTTGGTCCACGCCGCAACGAAGTCCTTCACGAACTTCTCCTTCGCGTCACTGGCGCCGTAGACTTCCGCAAGCGCGCGAAGCTGCGAGTGCGACCCGAAGATCAGGTCAGCGCGCGTGCCCGCCCACTTCACCTGGCCCGACTTGCGGTCCTTGCCTTCGAACAGGTTGTCGTTGCCGGCAGCCGCCGTCCACTTCACACCCATGTCGAGAAGGTTGACGAAGAAGTCGTTCGACAGCGTACCCGGCCGCGTGGTCAGCACACCAAGCTTGGCGTCGCCGACCTGCAGAACGCGCAGGCCGCCGACCAACGCGGTCATCTCCGGCCCGGTCAGCTCAAGCAGCTGCGCACGGTCAACCAGATGGTCCTCGATCGGCATGATCGGCTTGCGCACATAGTTGCGGAAGCCATCAGCCTTCGGCTCAAGCCACGCGAAGGATTCGACTTCCGTCTCTTCCTGTGTGGCGTCCGCACGGCCCGACGTGAAGGCAAGCTTCACATCGACGCCGCCGGCCTTCGCTGCTTTCTCGACCGCCGCATTGCCCGCCAGCACGATCAGATCGGCCAGCGAGACCTTCTTGGCCCCAGCGTTGAACTCCTTCTGGATGCCTTCCAGTGCAGCGAGCACTTTCGCGAGTTCGGCAGGTTTGTTGACCTCCCAGTTCTTCTGCGGCGCAAGGCGAACACGCGCGCCATTGGCGCCGCCCCGCTTGTCCGACCCGCGGAAGCTCGAAGCCGAAGCCCACGCGGCTCCGGCAAGTTCGGAAACCGAAAGCCCTGTGGCGAGAATCTTCGCCTTCAGCGCTTCAGCATCCGCAGCATCGATCGTGCTCGGTGCGCCCGAAATCGGGTCCTGCCAGATCAGCGTTTCCTTCGGCACCAGCTTGCCGCGATAGAGCGCTTTCGGACCCATGTCGCGGTGGGTCAGCTTGAACCAGGCCCGCGCAAACGCATCAGCAAACTCTTTCGGGTTTTCGAGGAAGCGCTTCGAGATCTTGCCGTAAGCCGGGTCCATGCGCAGGGCCATGTCGGCCGTGGTCATCATCGGCGGGTGCTTCTTGGTCTTGTCGTGTGCGTCTTCGACCAGGTTGTCGCCCGTGTTGCCTTTCGGCTTCCACTGGTGCGCACCAGCCGGGGACTTCGTCAGCTCCCATTCGAATCCGTATAGCGTTTCAAGGAAGCCCATGTCCCACGTTGTCGGCTTCGGCTTCCACGCGCCTTCAATGCCCGACGTGATGGTGTGGCCCGCCATGCCGCTTTCGAATGACGAGTTCCAGCCCAGGCCTTGCGCCTCGATGTCCGCGCCTTCCGGCTCCTTGCCGACATGGCTTTCCGGGCCTGCGCCGTGCGCCTTGCCGAAGGTGTGACCGCCGGCGACCAGCGCCACGGTCTCTTCATCGTTCATCGCCATCCGGCCAAAGGTTTCGCGGATGTCGCGCGCAGAGAGCAGCGGATCGGGGTTCGCATCCGGGCCTTGCGGGTTGACGTAGATGAGCCCCATCTGCACCGCCCCGAGGTTGCCATGCAGGTCGCGCTCGCCAGAGTAGCGCGAATTGGCAGCCTTGCTGTCGGCAAGCCACGTCTCTTCAGCGCCCCAGTTCACATGCGCTTCCGGTTCCCACACGTCCGCGCGGCCGCCGCCGAAGCCAAAGGTCGGTCCG
This sequence comes from uncultured Hyphomonadaceae bacterium, assembly GCA_937873805.1. Lineage (GTDB taxonomy): Bacteria > Pseudomonadota > Alphaproteobacteria > Caulobacterales > Hyphomonadaceae > UBA7672. The sequence goes on along the minus strand of CALMWO010000262.1, from coordinate 5,062 downwards.
CCCATGGATTCGATCGCGACATTGCCGGTGAGGATCATCAGATCGGCCCACGAAATTTTGGCGCCGTACTTCTGCTTGATCGGCCAGAGCAGGCGGCGCGCCTTGTCGAGGTTGCCGTTGTCCGGCCACGAGTTCAGCGGAGCAAAGCGCTGCTGTCCGCGTCCGCCGCCGCCACGGCCATCGCCGGTGCGGTAGGTGCCGGCCGCGTGCCACGCCATGCGGATGAAGAAGGGGCCGTAATGCCCATAGTCCGCCGGCCACCACTCCTGGCTGTCCGTCATCAGCGCACGGAGGTCTTTGACCACCGCATCAAGGTCGAGGCTGTCGAACGCCTTGGCATAGTCGAAACCCGAACCCATCGGGTCTGAGTCAGGCGTGTTCTGGTGGAGCACGCCGATATTCAGCTGGTTGGGCCACCAGTCGCGATTCTGCCTGCCGCGAGAATGCGGGACCGGGCATTTACCGCTATCGCCACCGCTTCCGTTGCCATCCATGCGCCATTTCCCTCTTTGATTGTTGCCGAGAGGCTCGCCGTCGAGAGCGGGCCAGATACAGTAAACTTAGAACCGTTCTAAACACGGATCAAGCCGATTTTGGAATAATTCCAAAAACGTCGGTGCGGTCCTTGAAAGAGGGGATTTCGGTGATTTGCCTTCAGGTGACCGCTGCGCGCCGCCGGAATTCCGGCTTGTCCCAGGCGCGTGTGGCCAGCACATCGGCAAGCTGGTCCATTGCGTCCCACACATCGACATGGCGAACGATCAGGGGCGACACGCCGAACCGCATCGCATCCGGCGCCCGGAAGTCGGGAATGATCCCGCGCGCGATCAGCGCCTGCACAACAGCGTATCCCTCATCATGGCGCACGCTCACATGCCCGCCACGTAGCTTGCCCACGCCCGGCGAAATCGACTCCAGTCCCATGGCCGCGGTGCGCGCGACAATCAGATCGCCCAGCTGCCGCGCCTTCCGCTGCAGAGCGCTCGTCTCCACGCCGGCAAACACGTCCATCGCTGCATCAAGCGCAGACAGCGACAGCACGCCGGGCGTCCCCGCCGCGAATCTCGCGACGCCCTCTTTCGGCGCATAGCCGGAAGCAAACGCAAACGGTTCCGCGTGGCCAAACCATCCGGCGATGGGAGAGCTCAGCTTCGATGCCAGGTCTTCTCGCACATAGACAAACGCCGGCGCTCCCGGCCCGCCATTCACGAACTTGTACGTGCATCCCGTCGCCAGCCTCGCGCCATCCGCGCCCAGCTTCAGATCGATCACACCCGTAGCATGGCTCAGATCCCAGACGATCAGCCCGCCGCTCGCAGCCGCTCGCTGCTCGTGCGTCCGCACATCGGCAACCCGTCCCGTCCGATAGTTGACTACGCTCTTGATCAGAACGCCGCCGTCCATTGCCTCAGGCCCGCCATCCTCGCCCACGCGCAACAGCTTTTCTGTGCCGCCCGCCGCGATGCCTTCAGCGACATACTGGTCCGTCGGAAACTCGCTTTCCTCCACCACGATTGTCCGGCTGCGCGCCAGCGGAAGCGCAGCGGAGGCCAGCTTGAACAGGTTCACCGAAACGCTATCGCAGACGATCACTTCCTCCGGCTTCGCGCCTGCGAGCCTCGCGAGCTTTGCGCCGACCGTGCGGGGCAGGTCGATCCACCCCGCATCATTCCACGACCGGATAAGCCCGCCTGCCCATTCCTCGCGCGCAGCCTTTTCGACGCGCGCCAGCGCCGCATGTGTCGCTGGCCCCAGCGAATGACCATCGAGGTAGATCACCCCCTTCGGCAGCGCGAAGGCTTCTCGCGCAGGCGCCAGCGGATCGTTGCGATCCAGCGCCATGCATTCATCGCGTGTCGTGGGAATGTTCGCTTCAGCCATCTGCCATTTGTGCCGGACAGCCTGCCTCTTGCAATGGCGAACCGCCCACGCCACACGAAGGTCATGCGTCACGCGCTTACCCTCGTTTGCCTCGCCGCCCTCGCTGCCTGCACGCAGCCAAGCGCGCCGCCGTCTGCCGCCACATCAGAGGAGACGCCGCGCGTGACCCGCTTGATGACATGGGATGATCTGCTTGGTCGCCCGAAGGTCTCGCCCACGCAGAGCATTCAATGGGGACCAGGCGCCACCGACATCGCGGACCTGTGGTTGCCTCAAGGCGCCGGGCCGCATCCCATCGTGCTGATGGTCCATGGCGGCTGCTGGCAGAAATCCATTGCCGATCGCACGATCATGAACTGGGCCGCCGAGGACCTGCGCGAGCAGGGCGTCGCCGTGTGGAACATCGAATACCGCGGGGTCGATGAAGAAGGCGGCGGCTATCCCGGCACATTCCTCGACGTGGCTCATGCCGCAGATGCGCTCCGCGATCAGGCGGCCACCTATAATCTCGATCTCAATCGTGTCGCTGCAATCGGTCACTCCGCAGGCGGCCATCTCGCGCTCTGGATCGCCGCGCGTCACAAGCTGCCCGCCAACAGTCCCATGCGCATGGACAATCCGCTCAAGCTGGCTGGCGTCGTCAACTCCGGTGGCCTGGCAGACCTCAAGGCATCGCGCGGCGTCACGCAACGCGATTGCCTCGCTGATATCTACGACCAGCTTGTCGGCGATATCAGTTCGACACGCGCCGAGGTTCTATCGGACACATCGCCCGCCGAAATGCTTCCGCTCAAGATTCGTCAGGTCAGCGTCAACGGTCATGACGACAACATCGCGCCAGCCGTCCTTGGCGAAGGCTACACCCGCCGCGCCAAGGCCGCGGGCGATAACGCCGATGTCGTCGTGGTGCTCAACACGGGTCACGTCGAACTCATCTCCCCTGGCAGCGAAGCGTGGGACATCGAGGCGGCAACCTTGCGGGATATGCTCGGCGTAAAGTGAGCGCGCCTAGCGCTTTGTCTTCTCGCCCGACATGCGGACGATGACTTCCACCGAGCGCACTTTGGAACCCGACGGGATGGGCGGCAGGCCCTCGACACGGATCGAGTCGCCGGGAATGTCGTGCAGCACGCCGTTCTCTTCAAAGAACAGGTGGTGGTGGTCAGACACGTTGGTGTCGAAATAGGTGCGGTCAGTATCCAGCGTGATGCGCTTCATCAGGCCGGCGGCCACGAACTGGTTCAGCGTATTGTAGACGGTCGCCAGCGACACCCGCACGCCACCCTTGCGGGCGAGGGCAGCCACATCGTCAGCCGTGACGTGACGGTCCATGCCATCGAACAACAGCCCGCCAATCGCGATCCGCTTGGGAGTCGCGCGCAGGCCAGCAGATTGAAGACGATTCACGATGGTCATTGCATGCTAGAATGGTTCTAGTTTGTTGCGAAAGCAAGGGACTAGCACCTGTCGAGCGAAAAAGCCGCAGAAATGTGAGGCAAATGCCACTCCAGTCCCGCCGTGGCCCATTCCGCAAACGCTAGCCGTCCTTCGTGGCTGTATCGCAATCCGCTGATAATCGCCTCTCGGGCACAGTAACGCGGCTGAGACTTGCAAACCGCCGTCTGCCGTGGATAGGCAGGCGCAAAGCCGCGCGCAACTGCGGCGCAGGAGGATCGCCCCTTTGTCTTCGACTTCGACCGGACCGCTCAACGGCGTGAAAATTCTCGACCTGTCGACGGTCGTTCTCGGCCCCTATGCGACCCAGCTGATGGGCGACATGGGCGCCGATGTCATCAAGGTCGAGAACGGCACGGGCGACATCATGCGTCATGCCGGTCCGTCACCGGCGCCGAACATGGGCGCCATCTACATGGGCTGCAACCGCAACAAGCGCGCCATCCTGCTCGACCTGAAGGACGCTGGCGGCATCGAGGCGCTGAAGCGTCTGGTGAAGCAGTGCGATGTGTTCTTCACCAACGTCCGCATGGACGGCCTGAAGCGCCTCGGCCTCGGCTATGACGATCTGAAGAAGATCCGCGAAGACATCGTCTACGTTCACTGCGCCGGCTATGGTGCGGATGGTCCTTACGCGGGCAAGCCTGCCTATGACGATCTCATCCAGGCTGGCTCGGGCATCGCTGACCTGTTCCACGTGCGCGATGGCGGTCCACCGCAATACATGCCGGCCCTGATGGCCGACAAGGTTTCAGGCCTCCACGCCGCCTATGCGACCATCGCCGGTCTCTATGCGAAAGCACAGACGGGCAAGGGCCAGTTCATCGAAGCGCCGATGCTGGAGTCGTTCACGGCGTTCAACCTCGTCGAGAACCTCTACGGCCACACCTTCAACCCGCCGATGGCGCAGATGGCCTACACGCGTTCGTCCTCATCGAATCGCAAGCCGTATCCGACCAAGGACGGCTATATCGGCATCATGCCCTATAGCGACAAGCAGTGGGTCACCTTCTTCGAGCTTGGCGGCCGGCCCGAGGTCATGACCACCGATCCGCGCTTCTCAACCTACAACGCGCGCACCGCCAATATCGGCGCGCTCTACCAGCTCGTCGGCGAAGTCGCCGCCACCAAGACGACGGATGAATGGCTCGCGCTGCTCGGCAAGGCCGACATTCCCGCCGCCCGCTGCGCGACGCTTCAGGAAGTGCTGGAGGATCCGCATCTCCGCGCCACCGGCTTCATCCACGAACGCGAGCATCCGGCGGGCTTCTCGTACACGACGATGCAGCACCCGGTGAATTTCACCGGCACGCCGGCGGACATCCGCCGCGATCCTCCGGCTTTGGGCGAGCACACGCTTGAGGTTCTGAAGGAGCTCGGCTTCAGCGATGCGGATGCGGAACGTATCGCCGCCGCAGCGAAGAAGCCCGACGACCGCAAGGCAACCTAGCGCATCGGCTTGGTCAGCGCATCGATCACCGCGTTGACCAGCGCATCCTTCCGTCGTTCGACTTCCGGCAGATCGCCGTAAGGCACCATCATCGGGTGGGTCTTCTTCACGCCGTTCTTCGCGCGGCCATATTTCCAGCCATCGGTTTTCTTCTCGTTCATCCAACGGTCATGCTGGGCCGAAACGCTCGCGTCCGGATTGACCAACCGCCACTTCACGGCCTCGATCGAGGAATCCTTCATCCACTTGGGCGCGCGGCCCCAGGCTGGCGCAATC
>CALMWO010000261.1 GCA_937873805.1 uncultured Hyphomonadaceae bacterium | reverse complement strand
CATCACGATCTCGCGCGTCAGGCGGTCGATTTCCTTCCACTGCGCGATGATTGTCTTGTTGAGGTCCTCGATCACTTCGTCCTGATGGACAATGCGGATTTCAAGAGCGTCGAGGCGGGATGTGTCGGTCATGCGCTTATCCTAGCGCAGCACGCGCAGCAGCGGAAACAGTTCAATCGGAGGCGGGCTGAGCTGGACCCATTGACGCGGACGCACCCAGTCAGACACTGAGTGCGCCGGCCATCGGCAGGAAGTTGAAAATGAACGGCATTCACCATCAGCGCAGAGGGTTAAGCGCATCGATACGGATCGGCGTGCTTGGCCTCGCTATCGGGCTGACGCAGCCCGCTGCCCTTGCGCAGACGGGTACAGCCGCAAAGTCGTTTCTTGACGAGGCCAGCGCCGCCGCAGCGGGCGGAAACTATGTCGATGCGCTTGCCGCTCATGCCGATGCAATCGCAGCAGCGCCGGATGATCCCGCCGTTTATACAGCGAGAGCGCAACTGTTCGACCGTCTCGACCAGTACGGTCTCGCCTCCGCCGACTATCGCATCGCCGCTAAGCTGAACTCCGGCGACGTCAGCGCACAAGGCAATCTCTGCCGCAGCCTTGCGCTCGCCAACCATGATCTCGACGGCGCGCTTGCCGCCTGCAACGCAGCCGTGCGTCTCGCGCCGCAAAGCCCGGATGCGCTCAGCGCGCGCGGTTATCTCCAGCTGCGTCGCGCCGCCTTTGCTGAAGCAGAGAAGGACTATTCTGCCGCCATCAATCTCTCGCCCGCCTCGCCGGACAACATGTTCGGCTTTGGTCTTGCCCTCATCCATCTCGGCCGCGTCAAAGATGGTCGTGGCGAGATTGCCAGCGCCACGCTCGATAGCTCAGGCGTTGTGTCTGACTGGGAAGTTCGCGGCTTCGGTCTGCAGGGCGAGATAATTGCAGGCAGGCCCGTCACGACCGCATCGCAGCCCGTTGCATCGCTGGCCGATCACAAGCTCTTCCTCAACAAGGGCGAGACATATGTGAAACTCGCCAATGGCTGCGGCCGCGTTGCGCCAGCCGGCAGACCGCCAGACGCAAGCCTGTCATGGAGCGGCGCCTGCCGTTTCGGTCTGCTGCATGGTGAGGGGAAGCTCTCATCATCCAGCCCGGACGCGCCGGCTGCACGCTTCTCCTTCGGCCGCGAGATCGCAGCCGGCGAAGCTGGCGCTGCGCTCGCGCAGAAACTGAGCCTTGCCTATCAGGCGGCGGAAAAAGCCCTCACGCCATGACGCTTCACTGCTCATGGCGGGACATGATGCGCGAGGCCGCCCAGCGTCTCGCCGCTGCTGGCGTCGAAAACGCCCCGCGCGAAGCCCGCCTGCTTCTGGCGCATGCGCTCGGCATTGCGCCTGTCGAGGTGATCCTGCGCGAGACCGACGCCATCGATATCGGCGCGCTCACGGATTTCGAGCAAACCATCCAGCGCCGCCTCAAGGGTGAGCCCGTCTCGCGCATCCGTGGCTGGCGTGAATTCTATGGCCGCCGCTTCATTGTCACGCCCGCCGTGCTCGACCCGCGACCCGAAACCGAATTGCTGGTGGAGCAGGGCCTGAAACGGCTGCCGAACTCGGGCCGCGTGCTGGATCTCGGAACCGGCTCGGGTTGCATCCTGCTTTCGGTCCTGGCGGAGCGCTCCGATGCGATCGGCACAGGCCTCGACATCTCCTCCGCCGCGCTGGCCGTGGCGCGCAGCAATGCCGAAGCCCTCGCTGTCTCGGAGCGGGTCTCTTTCGTTGAAGGCAGCTGGAGCGATGCGCCGGGCGGTCCGTTCGACCTCGCTCTCTCAAACCCACCCTACATTCCCGAAGCTGACGTGGCCGGGCTGGCGACAGACGTTCGCGGCTATGACCCCCACATCGCGCTGACACCCGGCGGCGACGGCCTTGATCCCTATCGCGCGATCCTCGCCGCCATGCCCCGCTGGCTCAAACCCGGCGGCTGCATCGGCTTCGAATTCGGCATTGAACAGGCTGCCGCCGTCACCATGTTGATGCAGCAAGCCGGCCTGTCGGACATCGAGGTTCATCGTGACCTCGCCGGGATCGAGCGCGCTGCATTCGGTCGCAGGGCGCCGTGACGCCCGTAAACCATAAGCAATGCGCCCGGAATTTCCTCAGGAAATCACTTGGCGCGCCGCACCAAACAGGCTAGCGTCTTTATCGACGGACTGCAGGCGATTCCTGGATTTTTAGAGCCGGGTGATCTGCCAAGCGTCCGGTTGGGTTTGCAGATGGCAGACCCCAACTCCGTCCAACTGGGGCGAATACTCTGAAGATCAGGGATGGTTACATGAAGCGTCAGCGGGGGCGCGGGCGCAAGCCCGGCGGCGGCGGCGGTGGTGGCAACAACAACCACAACCACGGCAACCGTTCGCTCGAGAGCAGCGGGCCCGAGGTGAAAATCCGGGGCACGGCCGCGCAGATTTACGAGAAGTACGCACAGTACGCACGCGACGCCCAATCGGGCGGCGACCGCGTGAAGTACGAAGCGCTTCTCCAGCACGCCGAGCACTATTACCGCGTCATGGCGGCCTCGATGCCGCGCGACCGTCTGCTTGCCCAGCAGAATGGCGAAGGTGGCATGCAGCAGGGCCAGCAGCCCGGCGATGGTGTCTCGGTGCAGCACTCCGAAAACGGCGTGCCGCAGCACAGCGACTCGCAGGATGCGCTCAAGGTCATGGATGACCAGTCGAACGACGCCGACGATGGCGACGACGACAGCGATTCCGATGGCGGCGGCAATAACAGCAATAACAATGAAAACGCCGAGCGCGATGAAGTCGAAGCGTCAGGCAGCCAGCAGGATGACCAGCAGCAAGGCAATGCGGAAGGCGCCGGCCGTGGCCGCCGTCGCCGTGGACGCCGGCGTCCCGATGGCGACCGTCCCAACACCCCGGGCGGTGGCGGCAGTGGCGGTGGCGGGGCCGACCCCGAGGCGCGCTCAGCCCTCGACAGCCTCGCCCGCAAACAGGGCGCCCTTACGGGTGGCTGATTGCCGGTTCTGAAAAGACAAAACGAGCCGCGCGAAAGCGCGGCTCGTTTCGTTTCAGGGGAGGCGAGTCGGGCTTGTCGCTCGCTCTGAGGACATCGATTTCCTCGCGCTGCCGCTCGACATGCAGCTTGGGCTCCCCATTTGACGCCGCCGCTGCATGATCCATAAATGTCCCCGTTAGGGGGAATAACGACGATGCCGATCGTGGCGCTGATACTCACCATCATTGGTGGAATCGCTTTCTGGTGGTGGCGCGCACAGCAGGTGAAAGGCGCGGCCGACACCGTGATTGACGCTGCTGGCAAGGCGCGCGGCATGGTCAGCCGGGCACGGTTCAAGCACCGCGCAGGAAGTTCAGTGCTGGCGGGCGTCGATACACCCGGCATGGCGGCGGCGGCCCTGATCTACAGCCTCATGTCCCTCCGCCGCCCCTTGGTGCTCTCCGACGAAGACAAGATCGATGCGATGCTGGAAGCCACCTGCCGCATGAACAAGCGGGAAAGGGAAGACGCGATGGCATTCGCGGCGTGGGCCTCGGGGCAGGTGCCGGACACGAACGAGATCGTCCGCCGCTTCCTGCCGCTATGGGCGAATACGCTGGAGGCGCCCCAAAGGCAGGAGCTGGTCGAGATGGCGCTGCAGGCCGCAGAACTCGGCGGCGCGCCGACTGACGCGCAGTCGGTCGCAATCCGCCGTCTCAGTGCTGGCTTGCTTGCGAAATAGCGTCAGCCACCCATCGTGAAGACGCAAAGCTTGTTGCCGTCGAGGTCGCGGAAATAGGCGCCATAGAAGCCGCCGCCGCGATCGCCCGGCGCGCCTTCATCCGCGGCGCCCAGCGACAGAGCTTTGGCGTGCAGCAGATCGACTTTTTCTTTCGACGGGCAGCGCAAGGCAATCATGTTGCCATTGCCGCGGTTCTGCGCTGCGCCGTCATAGGGCTTGGTCACGCCAAACAGCGGCCCCTGCGCGAAGCCATAAAGCTGGCCGTGTGAAAGCTCCATCACGCGCTTGCCGCCGAGCTCCGCCAGGAAGGTGTCGTAGAAGCCAAGCGCCTTGGCGAGGTCGTTCGTGCCGATCGTGGTGTAGCCGATCATCAGAATTCCTTCCCTGAGAGTGCAGGGAAGGAATCATGTCAGCGGCGGCTGGGCAAGCTTAGAAGCGCGGGGCTTACATGCCCGGTGAATAGAACGCGCACAGCTTGTTGCCGTCGAGATCGCGGAAATAGCCCGCATAGAACGTGTCGCCACGCGCGCCGGCCCGG
>CALMWO010000260.1 GCA_937873805.1 uncultured Hyphomonadaceae bacterium | reverse complement strand
GCACCATCTGGCTTCAAGAATTGCTTCAACAGCTGGAGACGGGGGTACATCATGCATAGCCACTTATCGTGGCGCGAAAGATCATCGGCCTCTTTGCCTACGGTCGACCCGAGCCAGGCTTTGATTTCAGGCGATGCTACGTTGTCGTTGTATGCCCAGCCCTCGTTGCCAGTGTTGTAGGGAGGGTCGATGTAAATGCATTTAACCGCTCCAGCGTAGTAGGGCAGCAGCGCCTTCAACGCTTCCAGGTTGTCCCCTTCTACGAGCAAGTTTCCGGCATTGGCGTCGCCCGCTGACAGGACGCCGTCACAGTGCACCAGGCGATATGGGACTTCCCGATGGTGCTGTTCGACAGCCTCTTTCCCGATCCAGTTCAGCGATGGCATTTAGGTTCCTCTAGCCCGATATGTCGGGTTTCGTCGTTATTGTTGGATCGTGGAGAGGGAGAGCCGTCTGGCCTCCCAGTCGTTGTAGGTTGTGCCCTCGCCGCGCACCTTCCACTCCAAGGTGCCATTTGATGGGCGACCGCAAACAACAGCTGCCGCTGCGCTGGCGCTGGCAAAGGCATAGTCTGAGGTGAACGTGCAGGCGGAGCCTTGCGGAGCCAGAACGCCGGTGCGCACCAGCTCGCCATGCAGCAGTGCATAGCCGGAGCTTTCTGTGCCGATCCCGGCCCACTCGCGGCGGGCCGTTGAGCCCGCCTGGACGACGAACTCGCCGTCCTTGAGTAGGGCCGTGGCGCTGATTCCATGCTTGCGCAGATTCAGCTCGAACGCGACGCCCGCATCGCTTGATGGGACAATAGTCGCCGCCCTGGACGACCGGCGGCTGCTCAGGAACATGTCGATCCTGAGCGCAGGCAGAACCATCAGAAGATAGTCGAGGAAGGATTCCATATTGGCCTGGCCAGCCTCTGAAAGGCTGGACCTTGCTGGCGTGTTGCCATTCTCCAGCGGCACCTTGCCGATCGAGCGCGCGATCTCGACCAGGCGCGCCTCCAGATACTTCACATGGGCCTTGTTGAGATTGTTTGCTGCCGACGTCACCAGCACCGCCGTGGTCCACCAGTCGCGGCGCGCATCATGCGACCGAATGCGGTCGCTGATGTCCTCTGCCTCGCCAATATAGGCGAAGGGCTCGCCTTCCTTGTCCCCCAGCAGCAAATAGACGCCCGTGTAGCGGGCTTCCTTGCGGGCCAGAGCTTCCGCAATCTGGGTGCGCGGCGTCATCAGGACGTGGCCCGTCCAGTTGAACACCTCGGCCGTCAGCATCCCGTCGGGCTTGCCATCGATGAAATACAGTTCGAGGGACCGACCTGTCACCGCCACCCCGCCTTCCGCGCCCTATGCTTCTCAACCATGTGTCCCCCAGGATTCATCTAGATCATCGCCGGTTGCGGATCGAGCGGCTTGCCCTTGAAGGGCGCGACCTTGATCTCCCCTTCCCGCTTACGGGCCTGGGCGATGTCGTAGCTGTTCTGCATCCGCATCAGCGTTTCCATCGAGACGCCGAAGGCTTTCTCGATCCGGATAGCCATTTCCGGCGACAGGTGCGCCCGCTCGTTCACCAGAGCCGACAGAGCCGGTCGCGTGACGCCAAGAACATCGGCCGCTTCCGTGACCGACAGTCCATGCGCCTTCAGCACTTCCTGCTTCACGAAGCCGCCAGGATGGGCAGGCGACACCGTTCCAGTACCATCCTCCATCACAACCCTCCCAGATCAGGACACGCTCCAACACGCCTTCAGGCTATCCGGCCCGATGTTGCCTGTAAAGGCACGCTTTACACAGCCCGACTCCGCCAAGCCCATTGCCGCCAAAGGCGGTTGAGGCGGCGAGCCGCCGCTTTGCGGCGGATTTTACGCTTGATTCAAGCGCCGTATCGCCGAAGACGGACGAGTATCTCGCGACGAGGCAGCCTTACCGCTGGGTCTTCATCCCAGATCGTGAGCGCGCGGCGCAACAACGCCGCATCGCAAGCCTGCGCGTCAAATAGGTGATCGGCGATCCAAAGCACCCCGTGAACCTCGATTGTCCGCGCTTCTGCGACAGATCGGAGCTCGCCGTCGCCAGTGAGCAGAATGGCGTTCTGGTGGCCGGCGGCACTGACGAGACAGAAGCAATCATTCGCTGAAAGACGGGGAAAAGCGCGCCTCACAGCAAAAGCCTCTCCCACCAGAGCGGGCGGCAGGTCAAAGACCTCAAAGCCTAAAGCTTCGAGGGTTGCCCAATCCTGTCCCGAGAAGCTCAGCATCTCCTCCTCGCGGATTGGTAGAGGGACGATCCAGCGGAATGGCAATGCGCCGAGAACGTGAAGTAGCTCGCCCTTTTTCAGGTCGATCAGAGCACTCGCGTCGTTGACGATGATGCAGCTCACGCGGCAATCGGTCCTCGCAGCCCATGCTCCACGGCCTGAAGTGAGGTTCCAAGCATTTTTGCGGCCCGGATGCTGGAAATCATGCCCTCTGCAAGCGCCCTGTAAACTAGACTCTCATAGCGCGCCGGATGCTCCATATCGGCTAGATCACCGTTCCTTGGCAGTTCATCGGGCTCTGCCCAACGCCACCCTCGCGCATAGGTTCTAAAGGCGTACTCGACAGTTCCTTGGTCCAGGATGCCAGTTTGCTGAAGGCGCATCAGCAGCATCGCCGCCGAGACGCCATACATATGCTTCAGGCGCACATTCTCGTGATAGGCAACTTGCCCCCTTCGCTCGCCGACCTCTCGCTTCAGATGTGCCGCAGGGACAAGGAAAGCGCCTGCGAAACGGTCCATAGCTTTCTCTAGAGAAACGCCGATATTGCCGACCTCCGGGATCAGGCGGTGAGCTAGTTCGTGCGCAAGGGTGAACCGGCGACGCTCCAGGTTGATATCAGTTGATACGACGATAGCCGCGACCGGCTGACGCCCGTCGTTGCGCTCGACCCAGCAAGTCATACCCGACACTTTGGCCGAGAGCGGGGCTTCGATCACACGCACACCCCGGTCTTCTAGCAGCTGGGTCACACTCGGAATGGCATCCTCTCCCAAGGCCCACTTTTCTCTGACCTTCGCGGCTAAAGCGTCGATTTGCTCGGGCGCGTCGATACGGACTCCGCCGACGCCCTCGAGCACTGGCAGATCGCCTTCGATTCCGACGATCTCCTCGATCGCGAGATAGTTTTCCAGGCGCTCAATGACGGTTGCTTCGACGCGCGCGCGGTCAGCCGCAGAAGTGCTTGCGCCTTTGCGAAACTCGACCCCCGACAAGGCCGCAACCTGCGCCCCCATCAGAAAGTCCATCGGCACAGCGAGCGCGCGCGAAAGCCCGAGCAGAACCCGCGAGCTCGGCATCATCGCGTCATTCTCATATTTGCTGAGCGCCTGTGCCGACACAGGCGGCTCCATTCGTGCCGCGAGATCACGCAGCGAAAGCCCAGCCTTCGCCCGCGCCAGTTTTAGACGTCCACCCAGCATGTTGCCGACCTTCCCGGTTGTTGTTGTAGCGGTTGACGTTCCGCCATTGTTCTCCTATAATGTAAACATAGAGGTGACAGGACGTCAACTGTTTGTTTGAGGAGAGGGAAAAATGACCAAGAAGAATCAACACGTTGTTCCGCACTCGGGCGGTTGGGCAGTGAAGGGCGAAGGCAACGCCAAAGCGTCGTCAGTGCACCAAACCCAGAGTGCAGCAGAATCGGCCGCTCGGCAATCTGCCGTGCGAACCGGATCGGAAGTGTTCATCCATGGCCGGGATGGTCGCATCCGCGAACGCAACTCCTACGGCCGAGACCCCTTCCCTCCCAAAGGATAGACCATGGCCACCGCCCCCTCCTCCCATCCCGACACCACTACCCTTGATGAAATCCTGCTCGACCTCGCCGCGCTCATCGAGCTGAGCCCGTATGACCGCCGCATCGCGGAAAGCCGCTATCGCCAGCAGAAAGAGCATGTCGAATGCCCGTCCAGCAGCCTAAA
>CALMWO010000259.1 GCA_937873805.1 uncultured Hyphomonadaceae bacterium | reverse complement strand
TGCGGAGGCGCTGTGATGGTTCAGTGGACCTACACGCCTTCGCGTTCACCGCCAGCCAGGGTGCAGCGGCGCGTCGTGCAATGGCGCAAGGCGTGTCAGGCCGAAGTCGCGCCGGATCGTCCCGTGATCACGTTCACCTTCGATGATTTTCCGAAAGCCGCACTGAACGGCGCAGACATTGTCGAGCGGCGTGGCGGCCGCGCCGGCTTTTACGCCTGCACATCGCTGGCCGGTCAGCGCAGCCCTGTCATGGGCGAGATGTTCGATGCGGCCACGCTGGCCGAGCTTCGGGCGCGTGGGCACGAGATCGGCGCGCACACGCATACGCACCTCGATTGCGCCCGCGCTCGCTTGGACAAGGTGGAACGTGACATTGGCGAGAACCTGGTGGCGCTTTCCGAGATGGGACACGACGAGACCGTCTCTGCCTTCGCATTTCCCTATGGCGAAACGACCTATTCGGCCAAGCGGTGGGTTGGCGATGTATTCGCGACCGGACGCGGCATCCTTCCCGGTGTAAATGTCGGCGAATGCGATCGCAGCCAGTTGCGCGCCGTCGAACTCGGCGCGTCGGCCATGCATCGCCGCCGCGCCCTCGCCGCCCTGAAAACTGCAATCGACGCAAAGGGCTGGCTGTTCTTCTTCACACACGATGTTAGCAAGGCGCCGAGCAACTATGGTGCGCCGGCTGACTTGCTTGAAGAACTGGCGCAGCGGGCTGTTGAAGCGGGAGCCGTGCTTGCGGCGCCGACTTTTGGCGCCGTGCTGTCCGGCGTGATCGACTAGGCGCGCTCCGCCGGATCGGCCGCGAACGGGGGAAGAACCTCCGCCGAACGTCGTGGCACCATCGCCAGCTTGGCCGCGACGAACGCATAAGTCGCCCAGAGAATGCTGTTCTGCGCGAGGATGATGCTCTCGGACATCGCGAACAGCATGAACTGCGCGAGGAAGCCGATGGCGAACACGCCAGCGGGCGATGAGACGGAGAGCTTCGCTGCCCGCCATGTGGAAGCCGCCGCATCTATTGCGAAGATGACAACGCCCATGAAGCCCAGCGAGATGGCGAGATCGAGCCAGCCATTGTGGCCGGAGGGGGCATTCCAGTCGACGGCGCGTCCGAGCCAATAGCGCGGCTCGGAATCGAGACCCCAGAAGGCAAGGTATCCGTAACCAAGCACGGGCCGCTTCTCGATCGCCGCGCCGAGTTCGATCCAGATGTCTGTTCGCCCGGTCAGTGTCGCATCCTTGCCGACAAGGCCAAGAAGCACGCCTGGCGCGACGACGTAGATCATCACGGCAGCGCCGACGATGCAGACTGCGCCCCAGACAAGCGCCAGTGACCAGCGTCGCCCCTTGAGCATCCACCAGGCTGCCATGAGTACGCCGAGGCCAAGCGAGGCGCCCAGCATAGCGGTGGCCGATTTCGAGAGCACCACCAGCAACAGCGACAGCACGAGGCCGACGCCCCACCATTTGCGATAGGGCGCGTCGCGCCACGCGAGAAAGGCGAACAGGAAAGCAGCACGCGCCGCATGCCCCCCCAGCGCGTTCTTCTCGCTCCACCCGCCCGACCATGCGCCGGGATGAACCTCGCGCATCACGGCAAAGCCCGGAGCGACGATGCCCGCGATAAAGCTTGCCGCCATCAAGCCGAACCACACGATGGCGAGCAATCGCAGCGCTGATATCCAGTCATAGCGGGCGGCGAGATAGACGCCCATCAGCGTGGTCGCCAGCACGGCGATCCCGCGTCGGAAGC
>CALMWO010000258.1 GCA_937873805.1 uncultured Hyphomonadaceae bacterium | reverse complement strand
CGCAAGTTCAAGAGGATTGATCGTTTCGACCCGCATGAAAGGCGGAATTCCTGCACTGGAACGCCATTCATCCCCGAAAAAGTATGAGGTTTGGTGAACGCCGGCCACATTTCCCCTTAGGCCGGGCGTTTCAGAGCCTATCCAATGAAAGCAAACGCCCCGGCCTTTTGGGCCGGGGCGCTGCAATCAGTCAGTCAGAAGCGATCACTCGCCGCCGTTGGTCGCAGCCGGAGCAGCTTGCGCGGCCGGGCTCGTCGCCGGACGGCGCATCTGCTACATCATGGCCAGAACTTTTTCGAGTTCCGGCTGGTCGATGCCGCCATCCTTGTTGGTGTCGGCCATCTCGAACGCGCCCGGGGCAGCCGCGAGCTGGGCAAATTGGCTACGGAGTTCGCCCTTCTGCAGCTTGTCGTCCAGGTTGTCGTCCATCATGCCCATGAGGCGCGTCTTGTTCAGCAGCTGGTCGTAGTTGGTCTGCTTCTCGACGGTCTCGTCTTTCCAGCGATAGCGCAGCGAGGTGTAGAACATTTCCTCGAACGACTGATCGCCCCATACGATTTCCTTGTTCGGATCCGGGTTGGCCGGGTTCCGCTTCGAGTTGTCGTAGATGTAGGTCGCGACCACTTTCGAACCGGCCTTGATTTCGATCGGCTTGGCGAACTCGTACATCCGCTGCCAGTTGAAGTCATAGAACGGCACGTTGAGGATCGTCTCGCGCTTGCCCGACGGGTCGAGGATCTCGAGCTTCGAGTACGTGCCACGATAGTGAGCGTGAACCACGGCGGTGTGCAGGATCGCATCCTTCGGGAAGTTGAAGTAAGCGATCTCCTTGTGCGCCGGGTCGTTGGCCGGGATCTTGATGAACTGATCGACGAGCGGCATTTCGCGCATGATCAGCTCAGGCTTCTCGCCGTCCTTGTAGAAGTACAGGCCGATCTGCTCGGCCGAGACGGCCTCCTTGCCGAACGGCGTGTAGTGCATCTGGTAGGCGAACTCGCCGCCCGACGGGATCCACGAACCGATGCCTTTCGGCGCGACGGTCGATTCCATGCCAACCGTGTAGCCGCCAACGCCGCCACCCCAGTTCTGCATGCCCTTCTGCGTCTGGCCTTCAGCGATCACGCCCGACAGGATGTGGTGTACGGCCTGGCGCTGCGAGACTTTCGCCGTCGAAGCTTTCAGCCACTTGCCCTCTTTCAGGGGGTTGGGGACCGTCGGGTACTGGTAGTCAACGTAGCCGGTCGGCGGCACGGTGAACTTCGGAATGTCGACGATCATGTCCGGTTTGCCGAGCGGCCATTCCGGGGCGACGTGCTTGACCTTGGCCAGCGAGTCTTCGCCATCGCCACGCGGGGCGCCGGCTTCGATCCAGTTGATCAGCGTCTTGATCTGCGCGCCCGACAGCGACTTGTCGTCGGCGAACGTCGCCACGTGCGGATCCGGATCCCAAGGCGGCATGCGGTCGGTGCGCACCGCTTCGCGGATCATCGGGGCGAAGGCTTTCACCTTGTCATAGTTGTCCATCGCGAAGGGGGCGATGCCGCCCTCCTGGTGGCAGGCGACGCACTTCTCTTCGAGCAGCGGAGCGATCGTCGAGGAGTACGAGATCTTGGCGAACTCGGCCTTCTTGGCGGGGGCGCGATCCGGGAAGCTGATCAGCGCGCCTTTCACGGCGACAGAGGCAACCGCCGGGGCCTTGCCCGCGAGAACGGCATCAACGGCTTCGGCCGAAATCGGGCCAGTGTAGGCAATCTTCATGGACTTCGGCTCGACCACAAAGGATTGGCCAACCGTCGTCGCGCCAATCTGGCCGCCGACGAGTTGCAGATCGTCCTGGAGGATCGGCGACTTGAAGCCGTACTTCGCAGCATCGGCCAGCATCGCTTCGCGCGTGTCTTTGGGGTTCGAGTTCACGACGAAAATTTCGACACCCTTGGCCGTGTAGGCGGCTTCAAGCTTGGCGAGTTCCGGACCGACCGTTTCCATGTGGCCAGCACCGCCCATGACGAGAACGATCGCGGGAGCGTCCTTGTATCGCGAAAGCTCGCGGGCATAGCCATCGGCCGTCACGAGGCGGAAATTGTCGACGCGGGCGGGCAGAGCCGCGGCCGGCGTCGTAACCGACGTTGCAACATCGGTGGTCGGGGCTTGCTGGGCGCAAGCAGCGACCGCCATGGCAAGCACGGCGCTTGCGGCAGTCATGGTCAGGGAGCGTTTCATCGCGCGGTTTCCTCCAGCGTCGGGCTTCGTATCAGATGTTAAGTCATGACTCTGTTGCCTGACAGCGTCAAGCTTCAGCGAACCTGTGTCACCCAGTTGTGTTAAAGTGCGGTATCATCAGGCCGCATAAAGCCCGGCAACTCCTTCAGCCGGATCATGCTCAGCTACCCAGTGGCCGGGGGCAACTTCGATCAGAGCGGGCCTGTAAAAGGGCGCAGCTTCCGTCAGTTTCGACTTCATGAAGCGAAGACTTGCCTTTGGGTCGAGCGGCGACGGCAGGTCGCCGTGCAGCTTCACCCTCGACCGATTTCGCTCGCGGACTGGGTCAGGAGATGGCACCGCCGAGAGAAGCGCCCGCGTGTAGGGGTGCTGCGGGTTCGAGAACAACACTTCCCGCGAGGCGGTTTCCACCACCCGCCCCAGATAGAGCACCATCACCCGGTGGCAGATTTCCCGCACGACAGAGAGGTCGTGGCTGATGAACATCATCGCCAGCCCGAATTCCTTCTGCAGATCGATCAGCAAGTCGAGAATCTGGGCCTGAACCGACACATCGAGCGCTGACACCGCCTCGTCGCACACCACCAGCTTCGGCCGCAGGATCATCGCCCGCGCGATACCAACGCGCTGGTTCTGCCCGCCGGACAATTCGTGCGGATAACGGTTCACGAGGTTCGGATCGAGATCCATACGCTGCATGATCTCGCGCGCAGCCTCTTCCCTGCCCTTGGCATCCACCTGCGGCCTGAACACCGTCAGCGGCTCAGCAATCGACTGGCCAATCGTCATGCGCGGATCGAGGCTGGCCAGCGGATCCTGGAACACGATCTGCAGTTCCTGCCGCAGGGGTTGCATCTCCTTGCGCGATGCCTGCGCAATGTTCCGCCCAAGCCACGCCACCGACCCGGCCGACGGGTCGAGCAGTTTCAGTACGCCACGCGCCAGCGTCGACTTCCCACAGCCGCTTTCACCGACGACGCCCACGGTTTCGCCCGGGCGAAGCGAAAGGCTCACGCCGTCCACCGCCCGCAGCGGCACACGCTTACCGAACAATCCACCCGGCACGCTGACCGGGAACGTCACATGCAGATCATCCACCTCGAGGATCGGCGCGACGTCTTTCGGCGGCGCCGCCCCGATCGACGGACGCGATCCACGGTCCGTGCGATCCATCCGCGGCATCGCATCAAGCAGCATGCGCGTATAGGCGTGCGCCGGCGCCACGAACACCTGATCGACCTGCCCGCGCTCCACCGCATCACCATGGCGCATCACCACGACGCGATCCGCCATCCGCGCGATGACGCCCATGTCGTGCGTGATCAGAACCAATCCCGCACCCGTCTCGCGCTTCAACTCATCCATCAGGTCGAGCACCTGCGCCTGTACGGTCACATCAAGCGCTGTCGTGGGCTCATCGGCCAGCAGCACCTGCGGCTCGCACAGCATGGCCGACGCGATCATCACGCGCTGACGCATGCCGCCGGAAAGCTCATGCGGAAACTGATGCAGCCGCCGTCTCGCTTCTGGAATGCGCACGCGCTCCAGCCATTCGACAATCCGCTTCTCGGCTTCGGCGCCCTTCATCTTCTTGTGGCGCGCAAGCACCTCGGCCATCTGCGCGCCGACCGTCATGTGCGATGTCAGCGAGGTAAGCGGATCCTGGAAGATCATCGCCATCCGCGCGCCGCGAATGTCATTGAGCTGCTTGCGGTCGAGACCCGTCATCTCGACGCCATCGAACCTGATCGAGCCTTCGACGATGCCGTTGGCAGCCGTCAGCCCCATCGCCGCCAGCACGGTCTGGCTCTTGCCCGACCCGCTCTCGCCGACGAGGCCAAGACATTCACCCCGCGCCACATCGAACGACAGCTTCTTCACCGCCTCGACACGCCCATCCTGCGTCTCGAACGACACGGACAGATCGCGAACATCAAGAATGGGCTGGCGAACAGAAGCTTCGGTCAAGGATGCACTCACACTTCACGGCGACGTTGGATGAGCCCGACATCGTAATCAAAGCACCCGGTTGCGCTGCTTTCCGCTGGGTCGGGCGGCTGGAGCGCAGGCCGGAGCAGGAAGATTTTGGCCCGCCACCAACAGCAGCGTAACCCGACACATTGGCGCACGTAACGGACATGTGTTGGGTTCCCCGCCTCACCCTACGGACATGTGTTGGACGCCGCCCTCCAGCACATTGATGCGCTTCCCCGCGAAAGCTAGCATTTTCGGCGCAGGGGCTTCCCGGACTCACTGCCTGTCGTTCCACACGGAGCGGAAAGAAAACACCGGGGACTCTGGGAGGAAGAGATGAACCGCTATGTGATTTCCGGCTTTGCGCTTCTGGCTTCTGCGTTGAGCTATGCGCCCGCCGTCAGTGCGCAGGCGCCGCAGTCCGCGCCAGTTCCCGTTCGCAACAGCCTGGGCCAACCCAACCTTGAAGGTAACTGGGTAAGCGCCACGATCACGCCGCAGACGCGTTTGCCTGAATTCGGCGACCGCGGCGTCTATACGCCCAAAGAGGTGGCGGAGATCGAAGGAACGGCTTTACGCCGCGCCGAAGCGGGCGACCAACGCACCGACCCGAACTCAGGCCCCCCACCGGGCGGACCCGGCGTCGATATCGGCGCCTACAACAGGGCGTGGCTCGATCCCGGCCTCTCGCTCATGCGCGTTCGCGGCGAACCGCGCAATTCGCTCATTCGGACGCCCGACGGTTTGCCTCCGCTGCCGAAGGCTGGGTCGCCGATTACCGAAACAGGGCTCGCTGAAATCAAGCGGGTGCGAGAGGCAACTACACTTCGCATCGGCTTCAACGTCAGCGAGGATGGCAACGTTCTCGGCAGCCCGGATGTCGATCAGTATACCGAGAACCCCGAGAACCGCAGCCTTGCCGAGCGCTGCATCACGTTCGGGCGCAATGGAGGGGCCCCGATGTTTCCGAACGGCGCCTACAACAATCACACAAGAATCGTGCAGGCCCCCGACCATGTCGCGATCGAGGTCGAGATGGTGCATGACACCCGCATCATCCGTCTGAACGATCGCAAGCATCTGCCTTCCAATATCCGCCCCTACTTCGGCGACTCGGTCGGCTGGTATGACGGCGATGCGCTGGTCATCGAGACGACCAACATTCCAAAGGCCCAGGCCTTCTTCGGATCGTGGGAAAACCTCAAGATCACCGAGCGCTTGAGCCGCACCACCGACAACCGGCTGGCCTATTCGTTCACCATCGAAGACCCCACGATCTGGGACAAGCCGTGGATCGGCGAATACGAATTCGGAGCGCTGGACGGCGACCTTTACGAATACGCCTGTCATGAGGGGAACTACGCCATGCCGGGCATTCTGGCCGGATCGCGCGTTGAAGATTCCACGAGAGGGAAAGGCCAGCGCAAACCCGCACGGCAATAGTCGACAACATACTCTCCGAACGGAAAGCGGGCGGGCCAACCTTGGTCCGCCCGCTTATTCTTGAGCGCCATCACTTCGCGCTTTCGGCCGACCTCACGAAGCCGTCCCGGTTAGGCATCTTGACCATCGGCAAGGTGGTGCGGTCGAGAACAAACGTCTCCTCGATGATCCCGTTCGCGCGAAGCAGGTATGCGGTGAGCGCATAGGCTTCATCGTTCGACAGCGACTTGGGTGCGTTATACGGCATGGCCCGTCTAATATAATCGAAAATGATCGTTGCATGGGGCCAGTAACTGCCGAGCGTCCTGACGGGCTGCGCAGTTGCAAGCGAGCCTATACCTCCGACCAATGGCGTGAGCCGGGTGTCCGTCTCGGCGCCTGTCACGCCATGACAGGCCGCGCATTTCTGCGCGTAGACAACCAGGCCTTGAGCGCTTGATCCAGATCCTGCTGGAAGATTCGACCCGTCCACCAGAATGGACGAATCCCAGAAAGCCAGCTCCGCTTCAGTCATGGTCTGACCCAGCTTTGGGGTTGGACGCGTGTCAGGCTTCGTCTCTGTCGCGCAGCCACTCGCCAGCAGCAGCCCAACAGCCAATGCAAATCTAAAGGCGGACATTGGCGACCTCCCCTGCCTGCGAAACCGCCCAGGGCTGGATGCCGTTGTAATGGTACGCGCCGGCTTCTCCATAACGCGCGATCGCAACCTCGTGCGTCGGCTGCACATTCCCCCGATCGTCTGTCGCGCGACTTGCCAGTGTGGCTGGTCCTCCCGTCCAGGCCCATGGAATGCGGAAACGTGTCAGGCACTTGGGCAAGACAGGGCCGGCCAGCTCAGCATCGGCCCAGCTCTTTCCTCCATCCGCTGTCACCTCGACACGACGGATGGCGCCATGTCCGCTCCATGCCAGGCCCGAAACTTCGTACAAGCCAGATTGGGAGAGCTTCATGCCCACCGAAGGATGAGTGATGACGGATTTTACATCCATCAGCAGCGTGTATTGAAGCGCACGCCCGCTCGGCAACAGGTCCGTGTATTGCCCGGTCTCGTCGCGCGAGTCCCCCGGCGCGCTGACAACCTTGATCCGATGGACCCATTTCACGTTGACGCTGCCTTCGCATCCGGGAACGAGCAGACGCATCGGATAGCCCTGCTCCGGCCGGATCCGTTCGCCATTCTGGTAGAGCGCGACGATGACATCATCGAGGGCCGTCTCAAGCGGGATCGAGCGCACCATGGAGGCCGCCTCCGCGCCTTCGGCAATGATCCACGAAGCGCCGTCCAACAGACCCGTTTCATCCAGCAGGTGTGACAGCTTGATTCCTGTCCACTCAGAGCAAGACACCAGGCCATGTATCTGACCAACGCTCGTCTGCGGAACGGACCGCTTGGCAGCGCCGCTATTGCCCGAGCATTCGATGAAACGGATCACCGATGTCATCGGGTAGCGCATCAACGCCGACATGTCCCAGGCCAGCGGCGCGCGCACCAGACCATGGATCATGAGGCGATGAGCGGCAGGATCGATCGCAGGCACGCTGGAGTGATGCCGCTCAAAGTGCAGCCCGTTGGGCGTGATCATCCCATTCAGCTTTTCAAGCGGCGTTCGGGTTGAACCCACGCTCGGGAAAATCGGATTGGGCTGTCCAGCAATCCGCTTCACGCCCTCTTCAAACTTCGAGGGCTGTCCGTAGCCACTCAGCCCGCCGCCCTGACGCTTCATCCATTCCGGATGTGCAGGCTGTGGCGCGGGTTGCGCGCTGGCCTGGCCGGCAACGCCGAAGGCGCCAGCCAACGTCAATCCGCGCGTCAGGAACAACCTGCGATGGAGCAAACCGTTGCCAGCCACGTGCTCGGATTCCGCTGCCGGATCCGTTTTGCTCCCACTCATGGTCCCTCCCCGTCGGTTGCGATGTTTCCGCTGCAGCCCGCTCGGCTATTGAGCCGATCCCGATCCTCTGGTGTCGAGACAGGGCGCGCGCCCTCAAGCCCGGCCATCCTGTGTGTCCGGCGGTAAGCGAGCAAGGTCGCCACTATATCGTGAACAGGGCGCACAAGCGGCGTCGCTACATCGCCGTCGGCGAGAACATGGCCCTAACCCACCGGCTAGGCACACGCACGATCGCTCGATGCTGGACAAG
>CALMWO010000257.1 GCA_937873805.1 uncultured Hyphomonadaceae bacterium | reverse complement strand
CTCTCCAAGGCTGATCTCGCGGGGGAAGCAGGCGCAGTGGCGCCCCTGCAAGTTGAAGGCGGAACCGCTGAAGCAGCTCGACGGTTGGCTCTCGAAATATCGTCCATTCTGGGAAGGCTCATTCGACCGGATGGACGCCTACCTCACGCAGATCCAGAAATCCGACACGAAGAAAGGGAAGCGGCAATGACCGCAAGCGAAGGGAAGATCGCCGACAACGAGCTCTACATCGAGCGCGAATTCGATGCGCCCGCCGAACTCGTCTTCCGCATCTGGCAGGATCGCGACCACGCCATCCGCTGGTGGGGGCCAGAGAAATTCACCACCACCGAACTCGAACTGGATTTCCGTCCCGGCGGCAAATGGCGCGCGACAATGCTCTCGAAGGCCTACGGCGTCAGCCAGATGGGCGGCGAATACAGGGAGATCGTGAAGAACGAGAAGATCGTCTTCACCTTCGCCTGGACCCACGCATCCGGCTTCGACATGGACACCATCGTCACCGTCACCTTCTCCGAGAAGAACGGTAAAACGCTGCAGACCTTCCACCAGACACCGTTCTCCAGCGTGAAGGTTCGCGACAGTCATGTCGGCGGCTGGAACTCCTTCATCAACGACGAACAGATCTACGTTGAAAATCTCGCACTCGCTCAGAAGAAGGGGCTTCCGCTGTGATCACACTCACCACCTACAAATGGGTCCCCGATTTTGCGCAGCCCTTGATGCGCGCCCTGCGCGTGCGTTGGGCGCTCGAAGAAGCCGGCCTTCCCTATGACGTGCGCCTCGTCTCGCTTGGCGCTGAACAGAAATCGCCCGAACATCTCGCCCGCCAACCTTTCGGCCAGGCCCCCGCCATCGAGGAAGACGGCCTCGTCATGCACGAAAGCGGCGCCATCGCGCTCTACATCGCCGAAAAGAGCGAAGTGCTCATGCCGAAAGACCGCATCGGTCGCGAACGCGCTACCGCCTGGGTCTTCTCCGCTCTCAACTCCATCGAGAACGCCGTGCAGGAACTCGGCTCGATCATCTTCTTCCACAAGGACGCCGCCTGGGCGAAGGAACGCCGACCGGAAGTCGAGCAATTCGTCCGCCTCCGCCTCGGCCAGCTCGCGGAAGCCCTCGGCGACAAGGACTATCTCGAAGGCCGCTTCACCGTCGGCGATCTCATGATGTCGGATGTTCTCCGCATCATCGACTCGACCGGCATCATCAACGACTTCCCGACGCTCAAAGCCTACAAACACCGCTGCGAATCCCGCCCCGCTTTCCAGCGCGCCCTCAACGCCCAGATGGAAGGCTTCGCAGTAGCCGCCTGAACCACACCCCCGGCGTCATCCTCGGGCTCGGCCCGAGGATCTTTCTTCCGCGCCACACCACC
>CALMWO010000256.1 GCA_937873805.1 uncultured Hyphomonadaceae bacterium | reverse complement strand
CGCTGGGGGAGGTGGATCGGCGCGTCTTCGCGCCGAGACGGAGGGGGCTGCGCGTTCCCGCGTGGACCTCCCCAAACCCCGACTGCCGATTGCCTATTCCCCACCGCCTCGCAGCCACCTGTGAGAATGCACCCGCATGCCTCACACCACCGGCGGTTCGCTCTCCGGCTTCGTCGCGCCAGCAGCCGCACCACCCGCCATCCCGAGCGCGCCTGCGCCGGCCGCCACGATCAGCGCCGAAAACGCGATCCAGTAGCCGAAGCGTTCCTGCAGCATGTTGTCGACCATCTGCGCGCCCATTGCGCCACCGCCGCCAAACGGATTGCCGCCGGCGTCTCCAAAGGGCGAACTTGCAGAAGCGGTCCCGCCGCCGTCGTCGCCGCCCTGCTTCTTGATCTGGTCTTTCCACCACCACACCGTGCCGAACACCAGCACGAGTCCAAGAACGCTTGTCGCCAGCACGTTGCGCGAGGCCGTCTTGCCCTTGCCGGCAAAGCTCAGCAGCAGCCCGATCACGATAACGGCCGCCGCTGCGACGCCGAAGAAGTTCATGCCCAGATCAGGTATGTCGGACGTCACGCTGCCGCTTCCGGCATTGCCCAGGCCGCTATCGGCTCCGGGCGAGCCGCCCTGTTGGCCGAACATGCTGCCCATGCCGCCCTGCAGCTGTTTCTCGGCATCAGGGTTCGCGGTCATCTTGCCCTGGATCAGTTCGATGCCAGATGCGGTCGCCAGATCAACGGTTCCCGATCCCGGCACGCTGCACGAGATCGCGACCCACGGAAGCACGAAAGCCAACAGCGCAACCACTTTCGCGATCCGCACGATGTTCATCAAGTCCATGAGCGTCCCCCTTGTCGGTTCCTCGGTTCAGTCCTCAGCCATTCTCCCGCCGCGCCAGGAAGGCCAGCCGTTCGAACAGCTGGATGTCCTGCTCGTTCTTCAACAGCGCGCCATGCAGGGGAGGGACGAGCTTGTTGGGATTTTTCTCGCGCAGTGTTTCCACGTCGATGTCTTCCGACATCAGCAGCTTCAGCCAGTCGAGCAGTTCGCTCGTCGATGGCTTCTTCTTCAGGCCTGGCACATCGCGCATCTTGTAGAAGGTCGCGAGCGCTTCCGAGACGAGGCGCTTCTTGATGCCGGGGAAGTGGACGTCGATGATCGCGTTCATCGTCACGTCGTCCGGGAATTTGATGTAGTGGAAGAAGCAGCGGCGCAGGAATGCGTCCGGCAATTCTTTCTCGTTGTTCGAGGTGATGATCACCACCGGGCGAACCTTCGCCTTGATCGTCTCGTCCGTCTCGTAGACGTAGAACTCCATCCGATCGAGTTCCTGCAGAAGGTCGTTCGGAAACTCGATGTCGGCCTTGTCGATCTCGTCGATCAGAAGGACAGGGCGCTCCGTCGCGGTGAACGCCTCCCACAGCTTGCCCTTCTTGACGTAGTTGCGGATGTCCTTCGCGCGCTCTTCTCCAAGTTGACCGTCTCTCAGGCGGGCGACCGCGTCATACTCGTAGAGACCCTGGTGCGCCTTGGTGGTCGACTTGATGTGCCATTCGATGATCGGCATGCCCAGCGAGCGCGCGATCTCGAGCGCCAGCATGGTCTTGCCCGTGCCCGGCTCGCCCTTGACCAGCAGCGGCCGCTCCAGCGCGATCGCG
Organism: uncultured Hyphomonadaceae bacterium; assembly: GCA_937873805.1. Lineage (GTDB taxonomy): Bacteria > Pseudomonadota > Alphaproteobacteria > Caulobacterales > Hyphomonadaceae > UBA7672. The sequence goes on along the minus strand of CALMWO010000256.1, from coordinate 2,046 downwards.
GCGTTCACCGCCACCCGGAGGTCATCGGTCGCCACATAGTGGTCGGACCCCTCGAAACGCTTCTTGTCGGCCATCTCAGAAACCCCGTTGGAACGATCATTAAGGTTAGAGCGGATTTGGGGGTGCTAGGGAAGCCGTGGACCTTCCGCCACACCGCCCCGGTTACCGCCCCACAAGCAAAACTTAAGGAACGGCGGCTAGACCCGTGGTTCGGCCACGTCCAGACTCCCGTTCGATTCCGGGGGACCAGTCGCCCGGCCGGGAGGAACGGATGCCGCTTAAACTGTCGCTCAAGCCGGGCGAACGCTTCGTGGTCAACGGAGCTGTTCTCCAGAACGGCGACCGCCGCGCGGTGCTGCTCCTGCAGAACAAGGCCTCCATCCTCCGCGAGAAGGACATCATTCAGCCGGACGACGTCAACACCCCCGGCCGCCGGATCTATTTCCCGATCATGATGATGTATCTCGACCCCTCCGAGGCCGAGAAATTCTACGACGAATTCGTCATGCGCCTGAACGAGTTCATGGGCGCCATCCGATCGACCGACGTTCTCAAGGAATGCGTCTCGCTTTCCAGGGAAGTCATGTCTGCCGACTATTACAAGGCGCTGACCAGGTGCCGGAAGCTTCTAACCTACGAACAGGGATTGCTGGGCAATGTCCATTCAGGCCTATCAGACGGCGGCGAAGAAGACTGAAGGCCCGCGTCAGACCGAGTACCGGGCTTTCGCCCAGGCGACCCGCGGTCTGATCGACGCTTCCAGCCTGCCTGCGACCGAGATCGGCCGTCGCGCCGAAGCGCTGTCGGCCAACCGGCGCCTGTGGTCGTTGCTCGCCGCCGATTGCGCCGCCGACGGGAACCAATTGTCGCAGCCCCTGCGCGCGCAGATCATCTCGTTATCCCTGTTTGTCGACCGGCACTCCAGCCAGGTCATGCGTCAGGGCGCCTCTTTTGACGTGTTGATCGAGATAAATCGCACGATCATGCAAGGCTTGTCGCCTGCTGCAGCTCCCGTTCCGGCCTGATCCCTGATCATCTGTATACGGCGCAGACTTGGTTAGTGTTTCAGTAGGAATTTCGTTTCCGCAATCACACCTCTAATTAAGACCTCTCCGGTTATGTGGGGGAATGTTGGCGCAAAACGCGCTGACGGCCGATCAAAATGATCGGTCTCTGACCCAGAACGGAGACGTGTGTCATGCTTAGCGTGAACTCGAACTTTGGCGCGTCCGTCGCGCTGCAATCCCTCAACTCCACCAACAAAGAACTGAACGAAGTCCAGAACCGGATTTCGACCGGCCTCAAGGTCGCCTCGGCCCGTGACAACGGCGCTGTGTACGCGATCGCTGAAGGTCAGCGCGCCCGCGTGTCGTCTGTCGCCGCCGTCAAAGACGGTATCGATCGTGCGTCATCTGTGGTCGACGTTGCCCTCGCGGCCGGCAAGTCGGTTGGCGAGATCCTGCAGAAATTGAAGGCGAAGGCCGTGGCCGCCCAGGCTGACGACCTCACCGCCGACCAGCGCGATGCTCTCCAGGCCGACTTCACGAGCCTTCGTCAGCAGATCGACACCATTTCCAACGCCGCGCAGTTCAACGGCGCGAACCTGGCTGTCGGCAACACTGCGCTGAACGTTCTGATCTCCGACCTCGGCGGATCGGTTGCTGCGACCACGGACGGCGTCCAGACGGCTGCGGCGACGACCCCGCTGTCGGGTTCGGCTCTCGTCAACGATCTGGCCAGCACGTCTGACGGCGATATCATCGAATTCGCACTCACCGGCTCGGGCGGCTCGACCCTCACTGTCGGCGTCGAACTGACTTCTGGCATGACGATCGATGGCTTCGTTGAAGCCGTGAACGCTCAGGCTGGCGGCAAGATCTCGGCCTCGTACGACGACACAACGGGTCAGATCACCTACCTGATCAACGACACGTCGTTCGACGACCTGGCGGTCGATGCTGGCGGCGCTGCCGAACTCGGTGACGGTGTGGCGACCTCGACGGTCTCTTCGGCCGGCTCGAACACCTTCCAGGTCACGGGCTTTGA
>CALMWO010000255.1 GCA_937873805.1 uncultured Hyphomonadaceae bacterium | reverse complement strand
GGGTCGTGTATTCGCTATGGCCGGCGGCTATTCGTTCGATCGCAGTCAGTTCAACCGCGCGATTCAGGCGAAGCGTCAGCCGGGTTCATCGTTCAAGCCGTTCGTTTATGCGGCGGCGATGGAGCAGGTGGACCCCGTCACGGGCGGATACAAATGGACGCCGTCCTATCGCGTGCCTGATATTCCCTATGTGTCCTGCGATCCGAACCAGGACAAATGCTACAAGCCCACCAACTATTCCGAACAGTTCTATGGCCTCACCACGCTGCGTGTTGGCGTCGAAAAGTCGCGTAACGCGATGACCGTGCGTCTCGCGAGCGAGATCGGCTTCGACAAGGTCTCGGCGGTTGGTGAGCGGATGGGCATCTACGACAAGTTGCCGCCTTACGAGTCGATGGCGCTGGGCGCAGGCGACACCACGCTGATGCGGATGGCGGTCGCGTATGCCGAGTTGGTCAATGGTGGCAAACAGGTCGGCCCCAAGATGTTCGACCGTATCCAGAACCGCTACGGCCAGACGGTGTACCGGACAGACCAGCGCCCCTGTGCGAATTGCGTTGAGGAGTGGAAAGCGGGCCTGCAGCCTCCGGCGCTGCCGGATGAACGCAAGCAGGTGATGGACCCGATCACGGCCTATCAGACTGTCTCGATCCTCGAAGGTGTGGTTCAGCGCGGCACCGGCACGATCATTCGTGCGGTTGGAAAGCCGGTCGCGGCCAAGACCGGCACGACCAACGATCAGTTCGATGCATGGACTATGGGCTTCAGCCCTGACCTCGTGGTCGGCGTGTGGGTCGGCTTCGACAGCCCGCGTAACATGGGCGAGGGCGAGAGTGGCGGCCGGGTTGCGGCGCCGATATTCCGGGATTTCATGCTTGCCGCGCTCAAGGATCGTCCGGCAGTCACCTTCCGTATCCCGGATGGCGTCGAGCTGGTCGAAGTGGATGCGGACAGCGGTTGCCAGCCGGCGCCCGATACGCGCCTCGTCATCACCGAAGCGTTCCGTCCGGGCTCGGCCCCGGTTGATCGTTGCGACGTGCCGGTTGGCGCGGATGGCTACAAGGTCGACTACAGCAAGATGGGCGCGGGCGACGAGTCAGCGACCGCTACGCGCGATGGTCAGGTAGTTGCGACGCCGGGAACGGACGCCGTGACGACCAGCAACCCCGCCGACCCCAGTCAGCCGGTTGATCCGACCAAGCCGAAGGAAGAATTGACATTCCAGGACGGCAACTACTAGACGCTGGCCTCCAAACGCGGCGTTCCTGGCTGCCGAGAGCAAACGATGACTCCTGAACTCGAGAACATGATCGAGACGATCCGGCAGTCCATCGGCCTGCTCAGGAGGCGTCTTTGACTGGGGCGTCGCCGAAAAGCGTCTCGCGGAGCTGAACGCTCTCTCGGAGCGCCCTGACTTCTGGAACGACCCCGTCAAAGCACAGCCGATGATGCGTGAGCGCACGCGTATCGAGTCGGCCATGAATGACATCCGCATGCTTGAGCGCGAGGCGGATGACGCCGAGACGCTATGGGACATGGCCGAGGCCGAAGGCGACAAGGCGACGCTGGCCGAAGTCGATGCCGGTATCCGGGCGGCCGTCGAGAAGGCCAAGAGCGCCGAGTTGAAAGCTCTGCTTTCCGGCGAGGTGGACGCCAACGACTGCTATATCGAAGTCAACGCTGGCGCCGGCGGTACGGAGAGCCAGGACTGGGCCTCGATGCTGCGCCGCATGTATGTGCGCTACGCCAACGCTCACGACATGAAGGTCGAGGAGATCGACGAGCACGCTGGCGATACCGCAGGCATCAAGTCAGCGACAATGCTGATCAAGGGCGAGAACGCCTATGGCTGGCTGAAGAGCGAGAGCGGCGTACACCGTCTCGTGCGGATTTCGCCTTATGACTCCAACGCGCGGCGTCATACGAGCTTTGCTTCTGTGTGGGTCTATCCCGTTATCGACGACACGATTGAGGTGAACATCCTCGACAAGGATGTGCGTACCGACACATATCGCGCATCGGGTGCTGGCGGTCAGCACATCAACAAGACCGACTCGGCCGTGCGCCTCACGCACATTCCGACCGGCATCGTTGTCGCCGTGCAGGCCGAGCGTTCGCAGCACAAGAACCGCGCCCAAGCGTGGGACATGCTGCGCGCGCGTATCTACGAAATGGAACTGAAGAAGCGTGAAGCCGTCGCGCAGGCGGAAGCCGACTCCAAGACCGAGATCGGCTGGGGCAGGCAGATCCGTTCCTATGTTCTCCAGCCCTACCAGATGGTCAAAGACCTGAGGACCGGCGTCGAGACTTCCGATACGGCCGGCGTGCTCGATGGCGATCTGGATGAGTTTCTGGCCGCCTCGCTTTCGCAGAAGCTTGGACCCGAAACGGTGGTCGACGATCTCGATTAGGATCAAGAGACGCGCCCAGAAAAGACCTTATTTGAGCTGCTTGCGCCCGGTGTACTTATCGAATATCGATAAATTCGGGTCAGGCGGTCGATTCCGCCGAACAAGTTGCGGAGACCGTCTGTGCGGAACTATTATTCTTTTAGTTTGGCGTCAATCATAGCGGTTGCGCTCGCAGCTCCGGCATTCGCGCAAGAGCAACCGCCGGTCGATAAAGTAGCTGAACGGGAAGGCGTGATTTCCTACACGCCGGCCGATTTCGCGGCTGCGCGCCCCAATACGGCGCTGGACATGATCAACCGCCTGCCGGGTTTCGCGTTCAATGGCGGCGAACAGGTGCGCGGCTTTGCGGGTGCTGCCGGCAACGTGCTGATCGATGGGCAACGGCCAACAATCAAGACCGACTCGCTGGGTGACACGCTGGGCCGCATCACCATCGATCAGGTCGAGCGCATCGAGGTGATCCGCGGCAGCGTTCCTGGCATCGATATGCAAGGGCAGACTGTCGTCGCCAACGTGGTCCGCAAGAAGGTCGACACGTTCCAGCAAGTGTTCGGCGTTCGCAGCTTCCTGTTCGCAAAGACCGGCAAGACGATACCGGCGTGGAACTATCAGGCGACGCGCCGCATGGGCGATCACCAGTTCGACTTCAGTCTCTCGCGAGGCGCCGCGATGGATGACTCGGTCGGCACGGGGTGGCGAACAACGGTCGACCCCACGACGGGCAATGTCGATCTGTACGAAACATCACGCACGGAAGGCGACGGCATTCCGCACAGCGCGCGCGGAAGCTACAAGGGACCGCAGCTTGGCGGCACGCTCACGCTCAATGGCCTGATCTCGACGGACGAGTTCAAGAACGAGCAGCGGTTCCTTTCTCCGATCAGTGACGAGAATTTCGTCAGCCGGTCTGCGAACGACCGCGGCGAGATCGGCGTCAACTACATCACGCAGCTCACGCCTGAGCTCGAGTGGGAAACGCTTGGCCTGTTCAAGCTGGCTTTCGGTACGCTCGACTCGACCGGCTTCGTTCGTGATCTGACGAATGTGGATCCCGACAACTCGCAGCTCTTCCAGATCGAGGCCGAAGCCGGCGAGCGCATCGGTCGCACAGTATTGCGTTATAAGATGTCGCCAGAACTTTCGTTCGAAGGCGGCGGCGAGATTGCCTACAACTATCGGGACCAGCAGGTGGCGCTGACCGTGAATGGCGCTCCGATCACCCTTGATGCGTCCGATGTGCTGGTCGAGGAGCTGCGCGGCGAAGTGTTTGGGCAAGCCTCGTGGCGGCCGTCAAAGCAATGGTCTCTGGAGGCCGGCCTGCGCGTCGAACAATCGACGATCGAGCAATCGGGCGACACGCAGAAGGAGCGGTCGTTTACCTATCCCAAGCCCCGCATCTCCGCGACGTGGTCGCCGACGGAAGACGATCAGCTGCGCTTGCGAGTGGAGCGCGAGCTTGGGCAGTTGAACTTCCAGGAGTTTGCATCCGAAGTGGATCTCAACTCGGGGTTACAGAGCACGGGCAACTCCGATCTCGAACCGAACAAGACCTGGGTTTACGAAGCCGCCTACGAGAA
>CALMWO010000254.1 GCA_937873805.1 uncultured Hyphomonadaceae bacterium | reverse complement strand
GCTCTCCAGCTGCCTGCACGTTTGTCGACGGAGGCCATATGTCACCCCTCCATGACGCAGGTTGAATATCTGACACACTGGTGACACACGCAGATCGGAAACAGCTGGAAACACCAGGAACCTTGAGCGAACATCGTGACACAAATCCAAAATCTTGTTCTTTGATGTTCCACGATTTTTCATGAAATATCAAGCACATAGGTTCTGTACCGCGCCCATGATGGACTGGACCGACCGGAATTGCCGGGCGTTTCATCGACATCTGTCGGCGCGTGCTTTGCTCTATACGGAGATGGTCACGGCGGATGCCGTGATCCATGGCCAGCGGGATCGGTTGCTTGGGTTCGATCCGATCGAGCAGCCTGTGGCATTGCAGCTTGGCGGATCGGAGCCTGCCAAGCTTGCCGAAGCTGCGCGCATCGGCGCGGACTACGGCTATTGCGAGATCAATCTCAATGTCGGCTGCCCCTCGGAGCGGGTCCAGTCAGGCGCATTCGGCGCCTGCCTCATGCGCGAGCCGGAACTGGTCGCTGACTGTCTCACTGCGATGCGTGAAGCGGTCTCAGTTCCCGTCACCGTGAAACATCGTCTGGGTGTCGATGACGATGACCCGCGCGAACGCCTGTTCTCGTTCGTTGAGACGCAGGCGAAGGCTGGCACCACCAGCTTCGTCGTTCACGCGCGCAAGGCGTGGCTGAAGGGGTTGTCACCCAAGGAGAACCGGGAACTTCCGCCTCTCGACTATGAGATCGTCGCGGAGCTGAAGCGCACGCATCCACATCTCGAGATCATTCTCAATGGCGGCATCGCCGAGCTCGATACGGCAGAGCGTGAGCTGGCGCGCGTTGATGGCGTGATGCTCGGTCGCGCTGCTTATCACGAACCTGCATTGCTGCTTTCGGTGGACGCACGCATTTTCGGAGATGGGGCTCCTGTCCGCAGCGCCGATCAAGCAGCACGCGACTTCCGTCCATGGATCCTGCAACGCTTGTCCGAAGGCGCTGTGTTGCATTCCATCACGCGCCATATGCTAGGCCTGTTCGCGGGCAGGCCGGGCGCACGGCAATGGCGGCGTATACTGTCGGAAAGAGCGCCGGGCGCACGCGGCGCGCAGGCGATCGCAATCTACGACGATGCGCTCAACGCGGTTCATCCGCGTGAGTCAGCGGTGGCTGAATAATCGCTATTCGTGAATGATGATCGCGTTGGTTGTGACGTCCCAGCCTTCCAGCCGGTTGAGGAAGCTCATGCCAAGCAGCGAATGCTCCAGCCCTTCCTCGATGATGACAGCAGACACGTTCTTCACAGTGACGCCGTCAATGGTGATTTCGTCGATCACCGTGGTCGCCGCTTTCACGCGGCCAGCAGCGGTTCGCACTTCCGCATTGCGTTGAAGGTTGTCCGTGTTGATGCCGATCCGGCGAGCGTCCCGCTTGCTCAGCGCCACGAGGCTCGCGCCTGTGTCGACCAGAAATTTGACCGGTACGTCGTTGACCCGCGCCGTCGCCCAGTAATGTCCGTCGCCTTCCTTGCGCAGAGATGCCGTGCGGATCTGGTGCGAGCTGATGTTGGGCAGGGCGTCCGTATAGACTTCGGCCTCTTCTGCCAAAGCCGGCTTTGCGTCGACGCGCGGCGTCACGGTGTCCCGCAGGGCCACCAGACCGAGAGCGGCAGCGCCGAACAGCGCCAGCGCTGGAAACAGGGCCTTTCTCACCGAACCAGACTCCGCGAGGGACGTCATACGTCTGCGTCTCCTAGCAGATAATCCGCTAGCAAAGAACAAACGTACTGCAGGCCTGTTCCGATTATCCCAGCTTTCCGGCTGCTTTCAGCGATTCCATGCGCGCGGGCAGGGCGGCTATGACCATGTCCCGCTCATTGTCGGAAAATCTCGCCCAGCGGGCTATTTCCCCAAGGGTTCTGCCGCATCCGAGGCAGTTTCCCGACTGCCCGTCGACGACGCAGACCTTCACGCAGGGAGTTTTGATGGGTTGGTGCATGCACTCAGTATAGTGCTGTTTTCGGGTCAGAAGCAGCATGACGTTGCGGCAATGCGACCTCGCGTCCTTAGGCAAAACCGCTTGACGTACCTCACGTAAACCGGAGCATGTCGTGAACGACAACCGGTCGCAATCAGCATTACGTTACGGCAGGAGCCGCCGCCATGGATCTGGATTTCACCCCCGAAGACGTCGCTTTCCGTCAGGAAGTCCGCACGTGGCTCGAGAACGATTACCCCGCAGACCTGCGCGGCAAGTTCTCGCGCGACGAGTATTCCAAGGAAGATTTCCTCCTTTGGCAGAAAACGCTCTTCAACCGTGGCTGGGGCGCCCCGGCCTGGCCGAAGCAATATGGCGGCACCGGCTGGACCGCCGTACAGCGCTTCATCTTCCAGGAAGAATGCGCCCGCGCCGAGACACTGCCGATCCCGCCCTTCGGCATGTCGATGCTTGCGCCCGTGCTGATGGCGTTCGCGAACGACGAGCAGAAAGCGCATTATCTGCCGCGTATCATCAACGGCACGGATTTCTGGTGCCAGGGTTATTCCGAACCCGGCGCCGGCTCCGACCTCGCATCGCTGAAGACAAAAGCGGAGCGCGTTGGCGACCACTATATCATCAACGGCCAGAAGACCTGG
>CALMWO010000253.1 GCA_937873805.1 uncultured Hyphomonadaceae bacterium | reverse complement strand
GAAGCCCGCCAGACGGCGCGTGAAGCGCGCGAGACGAACGACCCGCGCTTCGTATCCATCGCAGACCGCCTGGAAGATGCGGTCGATGTTCTCGGCGAAGCCACGGAGTGGATGATCGCCAAAATGAGAACCGAGCGTGAAACGGCCCTGTATGGCGCGACCGCGTTTCTGCGGCTCGCCGGCGACGTCGCGGGCGGCTTCTACCTCACCCGCTCCGCCCTCGGACAACGTCAGACGGATCATGGCGACCGCGCCATCGCGCTGGCGCGCTTCTTTGCAGAAGACACGCTTGCCAGCGCCAGCGGCCATCTGGGCCCGATCACGATGGCCTCGCGCCTTGGCGACGCCGTGGCGGTTCTGACTAACGTTCTGGACTGACGCTTTCTCCAAGGCCCAAAAAGAAAAAGCCGCCGCGGACGGATCGTCACGCGGCGGCAGTTGTCATGGCCCGGCCCCCACAGGAGGAGGAGAGCGAGAGCGGAAGACCATGGTCTCGAGGTCGAGGTGATCCTGCACTTTGCAGCGGGCAGGATAAGTAATTTACGGTGACGATCCGCAGTTACAGCGCGTTACAGCGGCTCATTTCCTCCTGAACATCTGGCGGATGCGGGAATAGTCCTGTCCGATGCGGGTGAACGACATCCACGCGCCGGTGGCGCAGGCAAGCGTTACAGCAGCGAGCAACAGCAGCGTGATGATGTCCCACACGGGGCGGCTGCGCATGAATGCGAAGTCGAGACTGTGCAGGCCCGATTCGAACCAGCGATAGCGCTGGCTTGTTCCATCCGCGAGCTGACGCAGCTCGCCTGTGTTGAAATCGAAATAGGCCTTGGTGGATTCAGGGTCCGTCAGCGAGACGCGATAGACTGGGAACTTCGCTTCGCGCTTGTGGCCGTAATAGAAATCGTCCTCGGCGTTCAGGACTTCGAGCTTGCCGGCGGCGAGTAACCCGCCCTTCTCCGCTAGGCCTGTTTCCAGTTCGGCTTGCTGCAGCGGAACGGGACCCATTACACCGAAGCGCGTTTCCGCACCGTTACGCGCGAGCGCGATGAGATAGGGCTTGCCGAGCAGCGGCGCGGCGCGAACAGAAATGAGATCCGCGGGCGGGCTGGCCTTGATCTGCGCAAGTACGGTCTGCACATCCGCCAGCTTCATCGGGCTTTGCACGTCGGCACGACTGATTGCGCCTTCGCTTTCCAGCAGCCCCCAGGGCGACATCGTCATCAGGCCGCTGAATGTCCATGTCAGCACGAGCAGGCCGGCGAACGTGCCGAAGACGTGGTGCCACATCCACATCGGACGGTACTTGTAGGGCCCCCATTTGCCGGAACGGCCACGTAGACGGATGAAGCCGATCACCATGCCGGTGACGACGAGGAAGCATCCGATCGCCGAGGACCAGATAACCACTTCAGTCCATAGCGGCCCATTCTCGCGCAGGATCAGCGGATAGAGCCAGTGCGGGATGGCACCGAGCCAGTTCCAGAAACGCTCATGGCCGTTCGCATCCTGAACGACTTCGCCATTCGTGCCGTTGATGTAGACCCAGCTTTGGCCCGGATCATCGAACACCACGCGCCAGAGAGGTTGCGACCGCCTCGCCGGCTGCACCGACCATTGATCGATGCGCAGTGTTCCGAGTTCGACGATCTTGCCCCTGATTGCGTTGCCGGCTGCATAGGTTTCGGCAACGCCGCGCACCTGCGATTCTGACAGCACGCCGACTTCGGCGCCGGCGGCCAGATCGTAAGCCTTTGCGCCGTCCCTGCCGTTCATGCGCAGGATGGGTGAGCCGTTCAGCATTTCGACGCGATAGGCCATCGCGGTTGCTTCGCCATCTACGCCCAGATCGGCGCAGCAGCGGGTCAGGTCCAGCGTCTCAAGTCCCGCCTGACGTTCTTCGGGCGTCGTGGCCGGATAGCCCTGGTACATCATCACGAAGCCGGAGAGGCACCAGACCGTCATGATGACGCCCAGCACCACACCGACGTAACGGTGGATCACAATGAGAGACTTGATGATCATTTTGTCTCAGAGGGACTATCCGCCTCCGGAAGGTTGCCCAACCGGAGGCGGCGTCAGGCCCGTCCCTAGAAGCCGTAGCTGTAGGTTACGTGCAGCGTGCGCGGCACGCCGAGTGTGCCGACCTGGAAGCGTCGGGTTGTCGATCCATCCACCAGGGCTGAACCAAGCGCTGTCCGATATTGCTCGTCGAACAGGTTCTCCACCCGCGCCGTCAGCTTGTGCTTGTGGTCGGAGTCAATGAAGACGTGTGCGGCAACATCCGCGACGACATAGTCGCCGTACGGGAGCCTGCCGAAGCCAGCGACCTGGTTTTCCACATTGCCGACCCAGAGCACGCTGAGATCCGCGCCCCACGCATCGGCGTCGTAGGATGCGCCGATCTTGCCGTAGCTGCGGGGTACGCGCACCAGCTGTGCGCCGCCTGCAACGTTGGATTTCGCGTCGGTGTAGTTGGCCGTGGCCGTGAAGCCGTTCTTGAAGTCCGCCGTGCCGACCAGCTCGAAGCCACGCACTTCGACAGTTCCGGGGAGGTTTATGTAGAAGCCTTCGTTGAAGTAGCTGGAGTCCAGGTTGGGATAAAGGACTACGCAATTTGTGGCCGGGTCAGACGCATCGCAGTCCGCGAACTGGATGCGATTGTCGATGTCGCGCGTGAAGTAAGTGGCCTGCCAAGCGAGTGACGGACCGGCTTCGAACTGACCACCGACGCCGACATTGAGGTTCTCGGCTTCTTCCGCTTCGATGTTCGGATTGCCTAGCGTCGAGAACGGATCGATCGCGTAGAGCTGTTCAGCGGTCGGCAGCAGGAAGCTGGTTCCGGCATTGGCCTGTGCGTACAGCCACGACGTGAAATCGTAGCGACCCGACGCATTCCAGATCGTCTTGCTCGAGCCGCCGGCTTCGTTGTGGCGAACGCCCAAGGCAAACGAGCCGTTCTTGATGAAGTCATCCGTCGAGCGGATCTGGCCGAAGACAGCGTTCACTTCCTCTTCCTGCTCGGCGATCAGCAGCACGTCGTCCTTGCCGGAATATTGCTGGAAGTCGTAACCAACCACGTACTCGAACGGACCGCCCGGGGTGAGCTTGGCGAGAGCATTGATGCCCTTGTCCTCGAAGCCCCAATAGGTGTTCAGGTCCGAGATCGACTGGCCGATGATGGCGCCGGAGCCAGGTTGAACCGTGTTGCGGATGGTCGTGTAGGTCGAATCCCAGTCGTGCCAGTAGCCCTTCACGAGGAGCTGCATCCAGCTGGTAGCCTGGAAATCGACGCCGAGGCTGGCGATGTCTTCATCGCGCTCGTTCTTCGAGTAGGCGATCAGGGTCGCGTTGGTGTTGTCGAGGCGCGCATCGGTGTGCTGATAGCGTGCGTCGATGGCGAGGTTTTCGAGCAGCTCGATCCGGTATTTGCCGCCGGCCGACCAGATGTCGTAGCTGCGGTCGCGGTCCGACGAGCTGGGCTGGCGGGCGTCAAACTGATCGAAGCCGTTCGACCTGTCCTGCGAGGCGTAGACGACGTAGTTGCCGGGGCCAGCCTTGCCGCGAACATAGCCATCGGCGTGGATGCTTTCATTGGTGTCGCCGCCGACCGTGACGAGGCCGTTGAAGTCGTCTGTGTAGCCCCGCGTTACGAAGTTGATTGCGCCGGCTGCGGCGGCGGTGCCGTAGAACAGGCCCTGCCCACCTTTGAGCACTTCGATGCGCTCGATCATGCTGGCCGGGAGCGTGTCGCTCATCGTGCCGGAATAGAGACGGTTGTTGATACGGACGCCGTCGACCAGCAGGAGCATGTCCTGTGTGCGGGAGCCTTGCAGCGAGATGTCCATGTAGCTGAAGGGGCCGCCGCGCTGCGCCACGAACAGGCCCGGCACCTTCATCTGCAGGGCCTGCTGGGCGTCAACGAACACCTGATTGCGGATTTGCTCGGAGGTCACGACTTCGAGGTCGGAGCCGTATTTTTCGAGTTCCTGCGGGAGGGTTTCCTCGATCGTCTGGCCGACGATCGTCACGACATCGCGGGCTGTGTCAGCATCTGGAGCGCTCTGGGCGGATGCCATCGGGGCGCCCAGGCAAAGCGCCAGGGCGCTCGCGGTGGTGATGAGTAACCCGCGATAGTCGATCGGACGCAACATGATCGTTTCTTCCCCTACAAATCCCGTGCGCTGTCTGCGCGCATCCGAGTCGTGAGTTTGAATACGGGGGAGCCTTCGGCAGTGTCAGTGATTTACGGTTACACGCATTTTTATTGGGATTTTTGCGCCCGTTACACGCGGCCGCCTGCTTGATTGCGTGCGCTTCACTGTATGTTACAGCCCGGAACGGGCGAAAAGCAGCGCGTTACATGGCGGCGGGTGACGCTTGGTGCGTCGCCTCAAGGCAACGTGATGGATTGAAACTGACCCAGCGGCGACTGGCCAAATAGCCGATCCGTGGCTCTACGCCCGGATTGCCCTGGGTATCTGCGGCACGCCATTGGCCAGCAGGGTAAGGAACGCGTCGGGCGCCATCGGCTTCGCCATCAGGTAGCCCTGTGCCTCGTCGATACCGAGGTCTTGCAGGAAGTTCCACATTTCGACCGTCTCGACGCCTTCGGCGACGATCTTGAGGCCCATCTCCTTGGCCAGCCGCACGCTCATCTCGACGCTGGCGCGCGCGAAACCGTCGGTGAGCGCGCTGCGCGTGAAGGTCTGGTCGATCTTCAGCTCGGTGAATGGATACATCTGCAGCCGGTCAATGTTCGACGCTCCCGTGCCGAAATCGTCGATCGAGAGGCCAAAGCCCTTGATGCGGAGGCGAGCAAAGATATCCAGCGCTTCGGGGCCATATTCGAGAAGGCGTGTTTCGGTGACTTCAAGCGTCACCTGCGATGCCGGGATGCCGACACCTTCGACGGCGTTGGCCATCATGTCCGGGAAGTTGAGGCGCGTCAGCGACACCGGGGAGATGTTGATCGAGACCGGCATGGGCCGGCCGTCGACAAAGAAGCTCTTGGTATGAAGGGCGACTGCGCGCGTCATCACGAAGGTAAGATCATCGATGCGGTTATTGCGCTCGGCCAGCTCGATATAGGGAACGGGATTGGTGTAGGTCGTATCGCTGACTGCGATGCGGGCGAGCGCTTCGGCGCCGACGATCCGGCTCTCGGCCATCGAGACCTTGGCCTGGAAGAAGGGATGCAACGCGCCGCGTTCAATGGCGGCGTCGAGCAGCGAGGGCATTGCGGCGTCGAGCACGACTTTCGGCTGCGGACGCGGTTGCGCAGACACACCTCGGGCGAGAACTGCGTTGAGCGCTTCCATGGTCAGCGGCTTGCGGATCGACCCGATGATATCGAGGCTTTGCATGCGCGCCAGCTTGGCGACGGTTTCGATCACCGCGCTGTCTTCGCCGGAGATGATCAGCACTTTGCCGGGGAAACGCCGTTCCGCCAGCGCGCGGATCAGGCTCACGCCGTCATGCGTCGGCATGTTCAGATCGCAGATGAGAAGATCCGGATTGAGGCCGGCTTTGAGCTTTGCAATTGCGCTCAGGCCATCGTCGGCCGTTTCGATTGCGGCAACACCGGCATCGAGCACCATGTCTTCCGCGAGCGCGCGAAAGACCGGATCGTCGTCAACGAGAAGTGCTTGCTTATAGCCCATTGTTCGGCCGTCTGCTGCAATCCCCCGACCACCTGCTCCCAATGCCAGAGGAGGCTGAGGATATCGCTAACGGCAGCGCTCCGATCGCTGCGATCCTGACGTGCGAGCCGGCTAGTTCCGATACGCCAGCTTAACAATGGGGCGGGATTTGTTACCCACGCCTTCTGGCACCGGGATCAGGCTGCTTTCGTAATCGGTGTTGAGCACCAGCTCAGGCCCGTCTTTCATGTCGAACTTGCGCGCGACGATGACGGTGTAATCCGACTGGTCCGCGATCGGGTTCTTCGCATTGATCTCGAGCGTGTTGCCGGGGAGATAGATGGTGCCCACAAGGTTGCGGGCATTGTTGCTGGCCATGATGTGCGGAAATTTGAAGAGCACATCGCGGTCTTCAAAGAA
>CALMWO010000252.1 GCA_937873805.1 uncultured Hyphomonadaceae bacterium | reverse complement strand
ACCGGGGTGCAAGGATTTGCAGTCCTCTGCGTCACCACTCCGCCACGAGGCCTCATCCGGGTCGGTCGCTGGCGGAGCGACCGTCGGGCGCGTTGCGCGCGTTGGTGCGTATGCTAAGAGCCCCGGACGCACAAGACCCCCGAGTCTGTGCAGCAAAACAGGGGCTATTCGTGGATCTGGAAGCCGCTCGCACCGCGATGATCGACAGCCAGGTGCGTCCCAATGACGTCACCGACCGCAGGCTGATCTCGGCCATGGCGGCCGTTCCCCGCGAGACTTTCGTTGCGCCTGCCAAGCGCGCGTCGGCCTATGCCGACATCATGGTGGAAACCGGGCCGGGCCGCTGGCTGGTGGCCGCGCGCGACTTTTCCAAGCTGGTGAATATCGCCGCCATCCGTGACACCGACCGCGTGCTCGATATCGCTCCGGGCACGGGCTATTCGACCGCCGTACTGTCGAAACTGGCGGCGAGCGTGGTTGCGCTGGAGCAGGACGAGGCTGCGGCCGCGACTGTTCGCCAGAACGTTCCGGGCGCGGATGTCGTGGCGGGGCCGTTGAAGGCGGGCGTTGCGGCAAAGGGTCCGTTCGACGTGATCTTCGTCAATGGCTCGGTCGATGAAGTGCCGCAGGCGTGGCTCGATCAACTGGCCGAAGGCGGCCGTCTGGCTGTGGCGGTTTCGGAAGGCGGCGTGCGCCGCGCCCGTATCTATACGCGCTCCGGCGACAAGTCGGCGTGGCGGACCCCGTTTGATACGGCCATCCCGCTGCTGCCCGGCTTTGAAAAAGCTGCGGAATTTCTTCTTTAGAGCGAATTAGGGTCTTCACGGTCAGCCTCCGCGCGCTGTCGCTTGGTCAAAAACCATGGCGGCGAGACAACGTGCTGTTGGCCAGGACCCTGCATGGGACCAGGCAACCCGAAGGAGTCGGTCATGAGAATCTTCGCAGCCGTGGTGCTGATGGCGTCGGTTTCGACGCCTGCGCTGGCGCAGGCCAGCCACGATACGCTGTCCGAGGCGGTGGACTCCGCAATCTCGAACAACCCGACGCTGATGGCCGAGCGCAAGACGCGCGGCGTCGCTGACGAGGTACTCAACCAGGCCAGCGCCCAGATGGGCCCGCAGCTCAGCCTTTCGGGTAGCTATGGCATCACGAACACGACCGTCGGCCGTCAGGTGACGACGCCGTCGGGCTCGTTCCCGGATGATGGCGACAGCCAGCGCGGCCAGGTGGGCCTTGAGGCCCGTCAGTCATTGTGGTCGGGCGGCGCCCTGACGGCGCAGCGCGATCAGGCGCGTGCGGGCGTGGATGAGTCGCAGGCGCGGTTGCTGACGGCCGAGCAGGACACCGTTCTTTCCGTTGTCACGGCATTCGTCGATGTGCGCCGGTCGGAGCGTGAACTCGAGATTCGCGAAACCAACGTGGCCTCTCTGCGCGAACAGGTGCGCGCCGCGACCGATCGCTTCGACGTGGGCGAAGTGACCCGCACCGATGTCTCGCAGGCGCAGGCGCAAGCGGCGGCTTCCGAAGCTGAGCTGGCAAAGTCGAAGGCGAACCTCGCGCGTGCGCGGGCCATTTATGAGCAGATCGTCGGACGCCCGCCCGTGCAGCTGGCCGAGCCGCCGGCTGCGCCGCAGCTTCCCGGCACGCTGGATGAAGCGATCGCGACCGCCCGCAATGGCAGCCCGAAGCTTCTGGCCGCGCGCGCGCAAGAAGCGCAGGGCGAGCGTGGCGTTGATATCGCGCGCGGGTCGATGTCGCCGCGGTTCGATCTCGTCGGCAATGCCGGCCTGACGGACACACGCTACGACCAGAGCTTCCAGGATACGAATGTCGGCGTGGTGGCGGAATTCCGCTGGCCGCTGTTCACCAGCGGGCAGTTGCAATCCAAGACACGCGGCGCGCAGCTTGAGGCTGACCGCGCGCGCTACCAGCGCATGGCGGTTGAGCGTGAAGTGACGCAGCAGACGACCACGTCGTGGCACGAGGTGATTGCGGCGCGTGAGGCCATCACGGCTTCAGCGAGCCGGGTTGCGGCGGCTGAAGTGGCGCTGGAAGGCGCAATGCAGGAGCTTGCGGTTGGAACGCGCATTACGCTCGACGTGCTGGACCAGGAGCGCGAGCTTCTGAATGCCCGACTCGGGCAGGTGGACGCCGAGCGCCAAGCCTACATCGCGATTCACGAATTGCTGGCGTCGATGGGGCGCCTGCGGCCGGAATCGATCGGCAAATAGGGCTTTCTGGCCCCGGATTGCTGTTAACGAATTTCACACCATAGGCCTGTCTATTCCTTAATCGTGGGCTGGTGAAGAATCGCTCTTCTTCCCGCCCCATCGATTGGAACGAGGACGGCGATGTCTGCGGAACAAGCTCAACGTGAGCCGACGATGGAGGAGATTCTCGCCTCCATCCGCCGTATCATCTCTGAAGAAGACAAGCCGGCTGAAGCTGGCGGTGATGTGCTTGACCTGCAGCCGCCCCCGCCGCCTGTCGCTGAAGTGAAAGCGCCGCCGCCGGCCGCGCCTGCTCCGAAGCCTGAGCCCGTCGTCGCCAGGGCGTTGCCGCCCGTGGTCGAAGAACCTGAAATTGTCATCCCGCCCCTTCGCGCGATCGAGGAAGACCTCATGATCGTCGAGGACGAGGAGCCCGCTCCGATTCCGCCGCCTGCGCCTGTCGCCGAAGCTGCTCCGCCGCCGATTCCGGCTTTGGCGCCGGCGCCGAAAGCTGAAGTGACGCCGCCCGCAGCGCCGCCTGTCGCCGTTGGCCCGACTGAAACACTGACGAGCGCGCCCGTTGCGCATCACGCCGCTGGCGCGCTGGGCAAGCTGATGGGCTCGATGCTCGTTTCCTCGACCGGCACGCTGGACGATGTCGTTCGCGAGCTGCTCAAGCCGATGCTGAAGGAATGGCTCGACGCCAATCTTCCTCAACTGGTCGAAGCCGAAGTTGCAAAGGAGATCGACCGCATCCGCCGTCTCGCTCGCTAGGAGCCGACGCGGAACCCGGTCGCGGGCTGGCGCGACATCAAACGGACTTCGGACTGATCAAACGAGTTACACGTCACAGGGCGCACCTTCACCGGTGCGCCTTTTGTGTTTCTGGGCGTGCGGGTGCGGCCGCGAGACCGGCGGAGGGGCTAGTCGATAGTGATCGTGTCGCCTTCGATCTTCAGCGTCATACGTTCGCAGTTGGCGAAGGGTCTTCTGAGCTGGCGGTCTATGAAGAGGCTCATGGCAGTGAGGTCGCTCAGGTCGGGGCGTTGGGCCATGAGTTTGGCGGCCTGCATGAACTGGCCATGGGAGATGACGATGGTCAGGGCATCGTCGAGTTCGGTGAGGTCTTGCAGGAAAG